>NZ_JARVSK010000002.1:0-91614 GCF_030209235.1 Pseudomonas sp. efr-133-TYG-103a | reverse complement strand
TGTGGGGTTGCCAGGTTCGTGTCGAGCACAAAACTCGAAGGCTGATGGTCACGCGGTATCTCTCCGGCGAACATATCGGCCCCATCGCGAGCAAGCTCACTCCCACAGGGATCTCCGGGCATTCCCGATTCTTCTGCTAGACACGAATTCTGTAGGAGCGCGCTTGCCCGCGAAGGCTGAATTCCAGACGCTAGATCTGTACGGCATGCATCGGCCTTTTCCTGGCTGAAGCCGGTCCTGCAGACGTTGCGAATTTTGTGTAGGACCGGCTTCAGCCGGGAAGGCGTCAGGTATTACGCCGTTGATCGAAGGGGCGTTGAGGACAGTTGGCTCACCCCCACACGATTCCAGCGTCTGCCGGTATCAGGTCAGGCACAAAACCCTGTGCTTGAAGCCTGTTTGTCAGACCGTCGCTTCTTGATGCACTGGCACGCTGCCCGCGGCGCGGAACAGGACCAGGTGTTCCGCGCAGACGCTGATGCCGACTTCGTCCCCTGCGCGCAGGTCGGCATGGCTCGGAAACAGCGCCTCCAGCTGAGTGCCGGTGGGCAATTGCAGGCGATACAGCGTCGACGCGCCCTGAAATGTTTTGTTCGTCACCTTCGCCTTCAATGCGCTTTCCGGTGTGTACACGATGTCGTCAGGTCGCAGAAGGACGTCCATCGCCGTTCCACTGATGCCTGGATAGGCGCGATTGCCGCGCAGAATGCCGAGTTCGGTCTGCACGGATTCCGCGTCAATCATCTGCCCACGGATGAAATACCCCTGTCCGACAAAGCTCGCGACATAAGGTGTAGCCGGTTCGTGATAGAGGTTGTAAGGCGTATCCCACTGTTCCAGCCGGCCTTCCTTGAACACGCCGACATGATCGCTGACCGCGAACGCCTCTTCCTGATCGTGGGTCACCAGAATCGCGCTGGTGCCGCGCGCTTTGAGGATGTCGCGCACTTCATGGCTCAAGCGGCGACGCAACTCGCCGTCGAGGTTGGAAAACGGCTCGTCCAGCAGCAGCAACTGCGGTTCCGGCGCGAGGGCTCGGGCCAGCGCAACGCGTTGCTGCTGACCGCCGGACAGTTCGTGGGGATGGCGCTTGCCCAGCGCGCCGAGATTGACCAGATCCAGCATTTCTTGAACGACCTGCGTCAAACGCGGATGGTTGCGGATGCCGAATGCAATGTTATCGGCGACAGTGAGGTGCGGGAACAGTGCGTAGTCCTGAAACACCATGCCGATTCGACGCTTCTCCGGCGCCAGGGTGAATCCGGCTTTGGAGATGACTTCGCCCGCCAGCACGATCTCGCCTTCGTGCACCGGTTCGAAGCCGGCAATGGCGCGAAGTGTCGTGGTTTTACCGCAGCCTGAAGAGCCCAGCAGGCAACCGATGTCGCCCGGATTGAGGTGCAGGTTGAGATTCTGCACCACCAGATGGTCCTGATAGCCGCAGGCGAGGTCGCGCAGTTTCAGCAGCATGGCATCACTCACTCAGGCGTGTAGGCCGGCGCGACAAGGAATTCCAGCAGCGCTTTCTGGGCGTGCAGGCGGTTTTCGGCCTGATCCCACGCGACGGAACGGACGTCATCGAGCAAGTCTTCGCTGATTTCCTCGCCCCGATGCGCTGGCAGGCAGTGCATGAACACGACGTCTTCGGCTGCCAGGTCCAGCAGCGCGCGGGTGACCTGGAACGGTTTGAACAAGGCGATGCGCTTGGCGGTTTCCTCTTCCTGGCCCATGGAGGTCCAGACGTCAGTGCTGACCAGATGCGCACCCTTGACCGCTTCACGCGGATCGCGGGTCACCGTCACGCGATCGCCCGCCAGCGCCATGAATTGCGGGTTGGGCTCATAACCTTCGGGGCAGGCGACGCGCAGCTGGAAGTCGAACTGGATGGCCGCTTCTATATAGCTGTTGCACATGTTGTTGCCATCGCCGATCCAGGCCACGGTCTTGCCCTTGATCGAGCCACGATGCTCAAGGTAGGTCTGCATGTCCGCCAACAACTGGCAGGGATGCAGATCGTCGGACAGACCGTTGATGACGGGCACCCGCGAATGAGCGGCGAATTCGGTGAGGTTGCCATGGGCGAAGGTGCGGATCATCACCGCGTCGACCATCCGCGACATGACGCGTGCGCCGTCGGCAATCGGCTCGCCACGACCCAACTGAGTGTCGCGGGGAGAGAGAAAAATGGCCTGGCCGCCGAGTTGAATCATCCCGGCTTCAAACGAAACCCGGGTACGAGTCGAAGATTTCTCGAAGATCATCGCCAGGATCCGGCCCTTGAGCGGCTCGAACAGAACCCCTCGATTTCGCAGGTCCTTCAGCTCAATGCCGCGACGAATCACGCCGACCAGCTCATCGGGCGTGTAATCCATCATCGAGAGAAAGTGCCTTGCGCTCATCATTAACTACCTTGTCTGCAACAGACCGCAGATCCTCTAAGCCGGGTTTTATCGGGAAAACGGGCGAGACCTGCGGCAAAAGCCGCACGGGGCGACGAATAGGGAAGGCGCGAGGGTATAAGAAAATGTCGCCTGATGCCAAGGCCTGACATGTTTCAAAGCCGCAGTCAGACGTTCGGTCGCTTAAAATTGGCGGTTTCAGAACACATCCGCCTCAACCTGGTGCTAGAGTGTTGCCTGATGGAAGGCAATTTGCCACTCTACGCCATCGTTGTGGATCCGATGGTGGACGAATGCCCGCTGTATCGCGTGGCGTTCGGTGCATTGCTACTGGATTCGCAACAGTCGAAATCGGGCATAAGGCCTTATGCGACATGCTTCACGCCGCGGAAAACCGGACGTTTCCTAAAACATCGGTGTGGGTTATAAAGGCCGCTTATGTACTCCAAAGGGGGTGAGGAATGGATTCAAAAGAGAAACAACTGACGGAACTGCTCGGGTTGACTGCCCGCACCCTGACGCACCTCACCGCTTCCATGACCTCGATGTCTTTCGAGCTGATGCGCAGTGAAGATGAAGTCACGCGCTCGGCAGGCCGTCGGATGATCGACCGTATGGCGACCATCAGTTCTGGTCTGGACGACCACTGGCGTCTGATCGGCGAACTGACCGGCGTGCAAGTGTCGCAAGAGCAGGTCGAGACCGTTCACGAGATCCAGATGCAGCGCAAAGTCGTCACGCCCATCGGTGGCTCGGCGTCCTGATTCCCTCCTGATTGCCCCGGCGAGCTATCGGCTCGCCTGATGCCGTCCGATTCACGGCACTGAAGTCTCTGGCGAAGCACTGCGTCAGGCTCCATAGTTTTGTAACCGCGATCGCCCCGATCGCCATACAAAAACATGAGGCTGGCGATGACCAAGACTCTTCACTACCGGGCCTGTCACCTGTGTGAGGCCATCTGCGGCCTTGCCATCGAAACCACCCGCCAGGACGATGCCTCGACGCTGATCAGCTCGATCAAGGGCGACGCGCTGGATACGTTCAGTCGCGGACACATCTGCCCCAAAGCCGTCGCGTTGCAGGATATTCAGACCGATCCCGATCGTTTGCGTCAGCCCATGCAGCGCGTCGGCACGCAATGGAAGCCGATTGAATGGCAGGCCGCTTTCGAGCTGGTCGCCGAGCGTCTGGCCGATGTCCAGCAGCGTTACGGGCAAAATGCGGTGGCGGTGTATCAGGGTAACCCCAGTGTTCACAACTACGGGCTGATGACCCACAGCAACTACTTTCTCGGCTTGCTGAAAACACGCAACCGCTACTCGGCGACTTCGGTGGATCAGCTTCCGCATCACCTCACCAGTTACCTGATGTATGGCCACGGCTTGCTGTTGCCGATTCCCGATATCGATCACACAGACTTCATGCTCATTCTGGGGGGCAATCCGCTGGCTTCCAACGGCAGCATCATGACCGTCCCCGATGTGGAAAAGCGCCTCAAGGCCATTCAGGCGCGAGGTGGCAAGGTGGTCGTGGTTGATCCGCGTCGCAGCGAAACCGCCGCCATCGCCGATCAGCACCTTTTCATTCGTCCGGGCGGCGATGCGGCATTGCTGTTCGGGGTGTTGCACACGTTGTTCGCCGAGGGCGTGACCCGCGAGAGTCACCTGGCCGTGGATGGGCTGGACGAGGTGCGCAGTGCGATTGCCGAGATGAGCGCCGAGGCCATGAGCGCGCGATGCGGCATACCGGCCGGGCAGATCCGCCAACTGGCGCGGGACTTTGCCAGCGCCGGGAGTGCGGTCTGTTACGGGCGCATGGGGGTTTCGACTCAGGCGTTCGGCACGCTCTGCCATTGGCTGGTGCAACTGATCAATCTGGTCACCGGCAACCTGGACCGCCCCGGCGGCGCGTTGTGCACCCAGCCTGCGCTGGATCTGGTGGCTTCGACATCCGGCGGCGGTTTCAATCGCTGGCAGAGCCGTGTTTCGGGCTTGCCGGAATACAGCGGCGAGCTGCCGGTTTCAGCGCTGGCTGAAGAGATGCTGACCGAAGGCGAGGGGCAGGTAAAAGCCCTCATCACGGTCGCGGGTAACCCGGTGCTGTCCACGCCCAACGGGCGCAGGCTCGATGAGGCGCTGGAAGGTCTGGATTTCATGCTCAGCATCGATCTGTACATCAACGAAACCACGCGACACGCCGACCTGATCCTGCCCTCGACGTCCGCACTGGAAAACGACCACTACGACACCACGTTCAACATGTTCGCGGTGCGCAATGTCACACGTTTCAATCGCGCCATCCTGGCTAAACCCGAGGGTGCACTGCATGACTGGGAGATATTCGTCGGGCTGGCTCGGGCGTTCGCCGCCAGGGCCGGACGTGAGCTGAAGCCGACGCTGTCGCCCGCGCAAATTGTCGATCGCGGGTTGCGTGCGGGACTTTACGGCGATGAATCGCCGCACAGACTGTCGCTGGAAACGCTGTACGCGCATCCTCACGGGCTGGATCTGGGGGCATTGCAACCTAATCTGGTGACCCGCCTGAAAACGGCGAATCAGCGCGTGCAGGCTGCGCCTTCGGTGATTCTGGCCGACCTTGCGCGGTTTGCGCAGTCATCCACACCACAGGCGGGCGAATTGCTGATGATTGGCCGCCGGCACGTGCGCAGCAACAACTCGTGGATGCACAACTATCACCGCCTGGTGAAAGGCAAGCCGCGTCATCAATTGCTGATGCATCCTGCAGACCTGGCCACGCGCGGCCTGAGCGACGGTCAGCGTGTGCGGGTGAGCTCACGCGTCGGCGTCATCGAGGTGGAGGTGTCGAGCAGCGCCGACATGATGCCGGGCGTCGTGAGCCTGCCCCATGGCTGGGGGCACGAGAGGGCGGGTGTGCGAATGGAGATAGCCAGGGGGCAGCCCGGCGTCAGCGCCAATGACCTGACCGACGAGCGGCAACTGGACGCCTTGTCCGGAAACGCCGCGCTCAACGGTGTTCCGGTGACCGTCGCTGCGGCATGACGCTCATCATATTTCTCACCGTGCTAAGGCCAAGACCGAGCTTTACGCTGGGGATTCCGTTACAATGCGCCACCGTGTCGACTCATACAGTCGTAAAGTTAAGCCGAGGTGCTCCATGGATATCATCGAAACGATCAAAGACCAGATTGCCAAAAACACCGTTCTGCTTTACATGAAAGGCGCTCCGAATGCCCCGCAGTGTGGCTTCTCGGCCAAGGCGTCTCAGGCACTGATGGCGTGTGGCGAAAAGTTCGCGTACGTCGATATCCTGCAGAACCCGGAAATCCGCGCCAACCTGCCAAAATACGCCAACTGGCCGACTTTCCCGCAGCTGTGGGTCGACGGTGAACTGGTGGGCGGCAGCGACATCATCGTTGAAATGCACGCCGCTGGTGAACTGCAACCGCTGATCAAGGCCGCCGTTGAGAAGAACGCGACTGCCTGATTCACCCGGTTGCCCAAAAGCCCCGGTCTCGATCGAGATGCGGGGCTTTTTTGTGCGCGGGTATCGCTCAAATCAGACAAAGGCGGGTAGCCATTTGCGGAAAACCGCGCATAAAAAAGCCCCGCCAGGCTCACACCAGGCAGGGCATTTTTGACTGCGAAGCTGGAATCAGCCTTCTTCGCCCATCTGCGACTGCAGGTAGTTCTCGATACCAACCTTGTCGATCAGGCCCAGCTGGGTTTCCAGCCAGTCGATATGCTCTTCTTCGGATTCGAGAATATCTTCCAGCATTTCACGGCTGCCGAAATCACCCACGGTTTCGCAGTGAGCGATCGCCGCCTTGAGGTCGGCGTGGCCTTTACGCTCGATCCTCAGGTCGCATTCGAGCATTTCCTTGGTGTGCTCACCGATCAGGATCTTGCCCAAGTCCTGCAGGTTAGGCAGGCCTTCCAGGAACAGGATGCGCTTGATCAGCTTGTCCGCGTGTTTCATCTCGTCGATGGATTCGTGGTACTCGTGCTTGCCCAGCTTGTTCAGGCCCCAATCTTCATACATGCGGGCATGCAGAAAGTACTGGTTGATTGCGACCAGCTCGTTTCCGAGGATCTTGTTGAGATGCTGGATGACTGTAATGTCGCCTTTCATTATCGAGGTCCTGTCGAAGGTGTTCGTATATAAGCCGCAAGTCTGAGCCCGATATAAACGCGTGTCAAACCTAAGTTATTGAATAATAAGTGAAAATAAATAGGAATAAGAATGTTTGTGTTCCGCATCTTGACGCTAAGCAATTGAATTACAGGCATAAAAAAACCGGACACAAGGTCCGGTTCTCTAAAATCGATTGGCTCAGGCTGCTGAAAATTCTGCGGGATATGCGAGCGCCGCCTGCGTAGTCTGCAATTCGGTCAGGGTTTCACGTACCACTTCCTTCGCCAGGCAGGCACATTTCCCACATTTACTGGCGACACCCAGGGTCTCGCGCACTTCACGATAGCTGCAGCATCCTTCCATGATCGCTTCGCGGATTTGTCCGTCGGTGACACCTTGGCAGAGGCAGACATACATAAAAAGTAACCGTCGCTGAGTTATTTGCTCAATGCGAAAGATACTAATGTTAATGAGAATGCTTGTCAAAACTACTTCTGCTTCGTCCAGTGACGACCGATGAGTGGTCAGATGAGGACTCGCATGATGATAAGTGATGGCGCATGCCAAGACGCTCTATGTCTGGCCTTCCTGGAATCGTGTGCAAGTTTGTGCAATAAAAAACCGGCCCAATGGCCGGTTTTTCAGCAAGCGCAGGACTCAGTCGTTGAAGTCGTGCCAGCCGCCCATTTCTTTCCAGCGATTGACGATGCCGCAGAACAGCTCCGCCGTCTTCTCGGTGTCGTAGCGAGCCGAGTGAGCCTCACGACCGTCGAAGTCGATGTCCGCAGACTGACAAGCCTTGGCCAGCACAGTCTGCCCGTAGGCAAGGCCCGCCAGCGTCGCAGTATCGAAACTTGAGAATGGATGGAACGGGTTACGTTTCATGTCCAGTCGCGCAACGGCAGCATTGAGGAAGCCCAGGTCGAAGCTGGCGTTATGGCCCACCAGAATCGCGCGTTTGCAGCCGTTGGCTTTCAACGCCTTGCGGATACCGCGGAAGATATCGGTCAATGCCGTCTCTTCGCTGACCGCCATGCGCAACGGGTGGTCGAGCTTGATCCCGGTGAACTCCAGGGCTGCCGGTTCGATATTGGCGCCTTCGAACGGTTCGACGCGGAAGAAATAGGTGTGCTCGGGAAACACGTACCCTTTCTCGTCCATGCCGATCGTCGTGGCCGCAATCTCCAGCAAGGCGTCGGTGGCCGAGTTGAAGCCACCGGTTTCTACGTCGACAACGACCGGCAGGTAGCCGCGAAAGCGCGCTGCCATCGGATGCCTGGAGCCTGTGCCGCCGCCAGAACCTTCCTGATCGTCGTCGTATTGGTCTTCACTCACGCGTGTTCCTCCAGCAGGCGCCAGCGCAGTTTCTCACCGGCGCGCAGCGGGATAACGGACAGCTCGCCGAACGGCAGGCTGGCAGGCGCCGTCCACTCGTCGCGAACCAGGGTAATGGTGTCGGTGTTGGCGGGCAGGCCGTAGAACGCCGGGCCGTTGAGGCTGGCGAACCCTTCAAGCTTATCCAGGGCGTTGCGTTGCTCGAACGCTTCGGCATACAGCTCGATCGCAGCGAAGGCGGTGTAGCAGCCCGCGCAACCGCATGCTGCTTCTTTGGCATGCTGCGCGTGAGGCGCCGAGTCGGTGCCCAGGAAAAACTTGCTGCTGCCGCTGGTCGCCGCATCCAGCAGCGCCACCTGATGGGTGTTGCGCTTGAGGATCGGCAGGCAATAGAAGTGCGGGCGAATGCCGCCCACCAGCATGTGGTTGCGGTTGTACAGCAGGTGATGCGCGGTAATGGTCGCGCCGACGTTGGCCGAAGCCTCGGTGACGAACTGCACGGCGTCCGCTGTGGTGATGTGCTCGAACACCACTTTGAGGGTCGGGAAGCGCTCCACGACCCGACGCATGTGCTCATCAATGAAGATTTTTTCGCGGTCGAAGACATCGATGTCGCCGCGTGTGACTTCGCCGTGGATCAACAGGGGCATCCCGACTTCGGCCATGGCCTCGAGCACCGGGAAGATCTTGTCGACGCTGGTCACGCCCGAATCGGAGTTGGTGGTGGCGCCGGCCGGGTACAGCTTGGCAGCGTGCACGAAGCCGCTGGCCTTGGCGGCGCGGATGTCTTCGGGCTGGGTCACGTCGGTGAGGTAAAGCACCATCAATGGCTCGAAACGGCTGCCTGCGGGGCGCGCAGCCAGGATGCGCTGGCGATAGGCATCCGCTTGCTCTGCGTTGCGTACCGGCGGCACGAGGTTCGGCATGATGATGGCGCGGGCGAAGGTGCGCGCTACGTCAGCGACGGTATGGGGCAAAACAGCGCCATCACGAAGATGGATGTGCCAGTCGTCGGGGCGCAGGAGGGTCAGGCGTTCGGACATTGGGGATTCCAGGCGGGTCAAACTCGCTGGGAATGCTACCGGAAAAGACTCTTGCAGGCACTCGCTATCAAGTTTTGCAGGAAGCAACCGATAGCCCGCTGTAAGCAATGAATTTTGTAACGCCGTGAATTTTATGTGGAGCCTCCCGTGCGCCAGCGATATCTAGCCCTGCTCAGCGTGTTTGCCAGCCTGCCGGCCATGGCTCTCACTTTCCAGACCCGTCTGGAGAATATTGAGTGGAAGGTAGAAGGCGACCAGTTCGAATGCCGCCTGAGTCAGCCGATCACCGATTTCGGTGCTGGCGAATTCGTGCGTCGCGCGGGTGAGCAGGCGACTTTCCGACTGAAGGCTACCGGCTACAGCCTCGCGTCCGGTTCGGCCACTCTGATCGCCGCCGCCGCGCCGTGGCAGCCAGGGCGCAGTGACCTTAATCTGGGTGCAGTAAAAGTCGGCAACGGCGAGATCCCCTTTAACACCAATCAGGCGCAGGCTGGCCGGTTGATCGCGGGTCTGATGGAAGGGCGCAGCCCGGTGATTCGTCATGCACTGCGGGACGGCGGAGCGATGGAAGTGCGGTTGCTGCCCGTTAAATTCAGCAAAGCGTTTGGTGACTTCCAGCTGTGCACCGCCAAGTTGCTACCCATGAACTTCGAGCAAGTGCGCCAGGCCGAGATCGGTTTTCCCGGCGGCGGCATTGAGCTCGACGCGCAGGCCAAGCGCCGGCTCGATACCGTGCTCGCTTACATGAAGGCCGATCCGACCGTGAATCGGGTCGAGCTCGATGGCCATTCGGACAACAGTGGCAATCGCCTGACCAACCGTGACCTTTCGCGTCGCCGGGCGTTGGCAGTGATGGATTACCTCAAAGCCCAGGGCGTGCCCGAGGAGCAGATCACGCTGCGCTTTCACGGCGAGCAGTACCCGCTGGTGCCCAACACCAACAACGCCAACCGTGCGCGCAACCGTCGGGTGAACATTCATCTGGATCGTGTGCCGGAGCCGCAACCTGCCGTGGCACCTGTTGCCGCGCCGGCCGTGTCGCCTGCTCCAGCGCTGGCGCCTTCGCCCGTACCTGCTCCGTCTACGGCGTCAGGTGCCGCGCCAGCGAAGACCTCCTGAACGCTTGCTATTGAGTCGTGTGTTCGACAGATTCTGTCGCTTCGTCGTCAGAAGCTGTCGCGACACTGTAAATCCACGTGGTTGAACGGTAGAATCAGCGGTTTTCCGTACAACGCGTTGGAGTGATGGCATGGCGGACGTAAACAAGGTAGTTCTCGCGTATTCCGGTGGCCTGGATACTTCGGTAATCCTAAAGTGGCTGCAGGATACGTATAACTGCGAAGTGGTGACTTTTACCGCCGATCTCGGTCAGGGCGAAGAAGTCGAGCCAGCACGCGCCAAGGCGCAGGCCATGGGCGTCAAAGAAATCTACATCGACGATCTGCGCGAAGAATTCGTGCGCGATTTCGTGTTCCCGATGTTCCGCGCCAACACCGTCTACGAAGGCGAGTACCTGCTCGGTACTTCCATCGCTCGTCCGCTCATCGCCAAGCGTCTGATTGAAATCGCCAACGAAACCGGCGCCGACGCCATTTCCCACGGCGCGACCGGCAAGGGGAACGATCAGGTACGTTTCGAACTGGGCGCCTACGCGCTCAAGCCAGGCGTCAAAGTCATTGCCCCATGGCGCGAGTGGGATCTTCTGTCACGCGAAAAGCTGATGGATTACGCCGAAAAGCACGCAATCCCGATCGAGCGTCATGGCAAGAAGAAATCCCCTTACTCGATGGATGCCAACCTGCTGCACATTTCTTACGAAGGTGGCGTGCTGGAAGACACCTGGACCGAGCATGAAGAAGACATGTGGCGCTGGACCGTCTCGCCGGAAAAGGCGCCCGACCAGGCGCAGTATCTGGAACTGACCTACCGCAACGGTGACATCGTCGCCCTGGACGGCGTCGAGATGACCCCGGCCACTGTGCTGGCGACGCTCAACCGGATCGGCGGCGAACACGGCATTGGCCGTCTGGACATTGTCGAAAACCGTTACGTCGGCATGAAATCCCGTGGCTGCTACGAAACCCCTGGCGGCACCATCATGCTCAAGGCGCACCGCGCCATCGAATCGATCACGCTGGACCGCGAAGTCGCTCACCTGAAAGACGAGCTGATGCCGAAATACGCCAGCCTGATCTACACCGGCTATTGGTGGAGCCCTGAGCGTCTGATGTTGCAACAGATGATCGACGCGTCTCAGGCTCACGTGAACGGCGTGGTGCGTCTGAAGCTGTACAAGGGCAATGTCATCGTTACTGGCCGCAAGTCCGACGACTCGCTGTTCGACGCCAACATCGCAACTTTCGAAGAAGATGGCGGCGCTTACAATCAGGCGGACGCTGCCGGTTTCATCAAGCTCAACGCGCTGCGCATGCGAATTGCCGCGAACAAGAATCGCAAGCTGTTCTGATCCACTCCGTTCAAGAGCAGCCCTGTCCGGGGCTGCTCTTTTACAACGCTTGCGCTGCTACCCTTCTTTGCTCTCGTTTTTACTTAGTGCTGCTGCGTGGCTTGCATAGTCATGGCTGGGCGCACCCGATCAATCGCGATCCGCTTTATCTTCTGGCGCCGCCTGCGCCATGTCGCCGTGTTCCCGGTTCTTGTTGAACTCGCAGCGATATGCCTGACCGATATCCCAGACATCCCTGACGCCCAAGCCCAATAGTTGGGCAATTTCCGGCACCGTATATCCAAGCGTCGAGTAATGCATTGCATGACCGGCAACCACGTCGTCAACGGTCGTGGTTTCTCGGCTTCGAGCGCTGCGAGTCCGCCTCACAGGGCGGCTGTAACGAATCTTCAACCCGTTTTCACTGGCGAGGCGCTTAATGTCCTTGCGGTTCATTCGTAAGGAGTACTGCAACGCCGATACGCCGGCCCCCTTCGCCACGAGGCCCTTGAGCAGCTCCAGTTTGGTGTCCATCTCCGATTCGCAATCAGCCGCGCTCGCCGGCCCTGTCGGGTGCGCCGATTCTCCCGTCGTGCCTTCAGGAACTACATTGATGACGCCCCCGTGAGAAACATAATGCTCCACGGCATTGGCTATCTTTAGATGCTCAGCCAAGACGCCAGACGGATCTGTTTTTTTATTCATGGTTTATTCCTTTGAACGTGTTGATATACACGGCGCTGAAGCGCGCCGCAGTTCTGGATAAAAATAAACTTCGTATAAGAGGGTGCGGCCTTAAACCCGTTTATATCTTTCGTGCTATAAGCCCGGTAAGAGCATAAAAGAGTGTTAAAGACGCTAATTAATGAGTGCGTTGCAAGAAGGTGTCGTTATATCTGCGAATCGCCTGATGGCGTGCTTGAGAAAAAAGTAACGATTGGTAATTGCTTTGGCAAGTGAAAAATCCAGCGAACCGGGGTTGCCGCTTTAATATTTTTTCAGCGGCAGATCCCGAGGTAATAATGGTCTGTTAGTTATGTAGTATTTTTCTGCTTCGCTATTCATTGCTGGATATCCGGCGCGCGATGGTATTACGTGAATGTCGGAGGAGCCTCGCAGTGCGGCGAACGGTCTTTTAACGTTAGTTGAAGTTCGCTGAGCCAGCGCCTCTGCGGTGTGTCAGCGTCGCTCAAAAAGACCTCGATTTTTGGGCAAAAATGTACGGATTCGGAAGCCTCCCAAGATGGGGTAGGAATCTTCCCAAAATAAATATGTATGAAAATGTGCGTGTGTAAATGTGTACTTTCAACGGAGACATCCGCCGCCGAGATATTTTTATGCTTGCAATATTTTTTGATTTTTGTTTTCTCACATGCTCGCAAGATCAGCTTATCCTGAGTTCAGAGCATGTCATTTGAAGTTGTGCAGGCATGCGTGACATGGCGGGACAGAGGTGTTCTGAAAAGCGCCAGGACGACACGATTGAAATCCGGGCGAACGAATTTCCGGTATTCATCCATATGTCCGCCGCAGCTAACCCGTTCACCTGATGCTTCAATAAGGTATTTGTTGATGTTCCATCCTGTTGAGAAACTCGGTTCGTCGTCGAGATGGGCTTCAGCGCATTATGTTCTGGCGTTCGCCGGATGGACTGACGTCGCACGGGAAGCACCGATGAAAAAGATCACAATGGATGCGGATGTGGCAGGTTTTGTAGGATTTTTCTGTGGCTTGAGTGGGAAAGGTCTTTGCCTGCTAGTCCGTAGGGAGGAGCGCCATGCAAAGCACTAAACGACTAAGCTATTGTGCGGGCTCTGAAAATTCGAACTGCAAAGAAATGGACTGCTCATGAATAAAGTGTTGATCGTGGATGATCACCCTGTCATTCGGCTTGCCGTACGCATGTTGATGGAGCGGCATGGTTACGAGGTCATTGCCGAGACGGATAACGGCGTGGATGCCTTGCAGCTGGCGCGTGAACATTTGCCGGATATCGTGATTCTGGATATCGGGATTCCCAAGCTTGATGGCCTTGAAGTCATCGCCCGCCTGACGGCCATGACGCTGTCGTTCAAGGTTCTGATCCTTACCTCGCAAGCGCCCGGTCACTTTTCGATGCGCTGCATGCAGGCCGGTGCTGCGGGCTATGTCTGCAAACAGCAGGACCTGACCGAGTTGCTGAGCGCCATCAAGGCGGTGCTGTCCGGCTACAGCTATTTCCCGAACCAGGCGCTGCACACGGTGCGCTCAAGCCTGGGCAATGCCACCGAAGCGGAAATGGTCGACCGACTTTCCGGACGTGAAATGATGGTGCTGCAGCAACTGGCCCGCGGCAAAACCAACAAGGAGATCGCGGACGGCATGTTTCTGAGCAACAAAACCGTCAGCACCTACAAGACCCGCCTGCTGCTAAAGCTCAATGCTCACTCGCTGGTGGACCTGATCGAACTCGCCCAGCGCAACGGACTGGTATGAATGCGCGTGCTGCCAACCCGCCCTTAAGGTGGTGAGGCATCGTCGCGGGGGTGACCTGTACAGGCCAAAGCCTCTCGTGCGGTGGAGAGGCTTGAGGGGAGGGTGGTTCAGAGATCGAAATCGTAATCTACCAACTGCCGCTGCAGTCGACGTTCTTCCAGCAGATTATCAATGGTGCGGCGTTTGCTGAGATTGGTTTTAGCCGTTTCTACCGGTACTTGCGCGGCTTCGTCAGAGTCTCCGGAAACGAAGTCGTCATCCACGTCGATCTGCTCTTTGTCAGTGCTCATATGTTGACTCCAGACTTAAGCTGTCATTGGCGCACCTTATAGCGACAAACTTCAGTCCGGTAAAAAAGATTTTTTCAATCGATCAACTAGCTAGCGACCTATCGCTCAATCGTCGGAGGTTTTGTGCTTGTACTCGCACAGGTCCTCAATCCGGCAGCTGCCACACCGAGGCTTGCGCGCAATACAGACGTAACGGCCGTGAAGAATCAACCAGTGGTGGGCGTCGAGCAGATAATTCCGAGGCACGAACTTCATCAGTTTGTTTTCCACTTCAACCACGTTCTTGCCCGGTGCGATCCCGGTACGGTTGCTGACGCGGAAGATGTGCGTGTCGACGGCCATGGCGAGCTGGCGAAACGCAGTATTGAGCACAACGTTGGCTGTCTTGCGTCCTACACCGGGGAGTGCCTCCAGCGCTTCGCGCGTTTGCGGCACTTCGCCGCCGTGGAGCTCAATCAGCATGCGGCACGTCTCGATGACGTTCTTCGCCTTGCTGTTGTAGAGGCCGATGGTTTTGATGTACTCCGACAGCCCCTCCACGCCCAATGCGTAGATCGCCTGCGCGGTGTTCGCGACCGGGTAGAGCCGCGCCGTTGCCTTGTTCACGCTGACATCGGTAGCTTGCGCCGAGAGAATGACAGCAATCAGCAATTCGAACGGCGTGGTGTAGGCCAATTCAGTTTTAGGATCAGGATTGTCCTCGTGAAGGCGACGAAAGATTTCCAGACGTTTTGCTGCATTCATGAAAAGCGTATTCCTTGAGGAACGGTCGGGCGCGTGTCGCGGCTTCGGTAGATCGTGTGATGCTTGGGCTCACCTCAAGCGGGCGTCAATCAGGTTTGCCAGTGGCCAGATCAAATGAAGCCAGATGCTCAGCAGCCTGATCGACTTCGTTGCCAAGCGCTGCAATGTGCTCAGCGCAGGCGTGAGCCGCAATGGCTTTATTCAGCGCGGCACGGCGCATCGCCAGCTGGATTTTCGCGCGGTTCATGCCCGCAGTATCGACTTTGGCGGCGACCGGAGAAGGCGCCGGCTTCGGTGCTGCGGGAGCGCTTTCGAGTAGCTCTGCCAGTCCGCGTTCGGCTTCGTCAAATTCGCGCCCCAATTCAACCAACCTTGCCGCTTGCTCGGCCGTGGGTGGATGGCCAAACGCTTTGAGCGACTTGTGAAGCTGCGCCCGGCTCATGCTGACGTTAATGCGTGCCTGTTTGAGTGCCGCATCGTTGTCCGCGGCTCGTTGCAGACGGACGCGCTCCAGTGCCGCCTGCACCGGATCGGCGGGCGTGAGGCTGGCCGCAGGAGGCCGCTGCTGTCGGGCCAGACGCTCGGCCTGACGCTGTTTCTCTTCGCGTTCAAGGCGAGAATTGCGTGCTTCGAAACGCTGGCGTGCATGCCCGCGCTTGGTGGCCCGAGCGAGGCGCTGAGCTTCGTTTGATGCAAGTCCACCGACGACAGGCACGACAGAGGCGATAGGCAGCGGATGCAGTTCGATGCAATCGACCGGGCAGGGCGCCACGCACAAATCGCAGCCAGTGCATTCATCGACGATAACGGTGTGCATGAGTTTGGCCGCGCCGACGATGGCGTCCACCGGGCACGCCTGGATGCATTTGGTGCATCCGATGCACTCGGCTTCGCGAATGAACGCGACTTGCGCAGGCGCGCTTCCGCGATCGTTATCCAGTGCGATGATGGGCACATTCAGCAGGCGCGCGACTGCCGCGATGGTTTCGTCACCGCCGGGTGGGCATTTGTTGATCGCTTCGCCGTTGGCGATGCCTTCGGCGTAGGGCTTGCATCCTGGGTGGCCGCATTTGCCGCATTGGGTTTGCGGCAACAAGGCATCGATGCGCTGAATCAGGTTCATGCGTTGACCAGACTGGCGATCCGCAGATCGCCAGCCACGTTCAGGGTTACTTGATGCGTTGACCTGGCTTGGCGCCGCTGTCAGGGCTCAGCAGGTAGATTTCTTCACCGCCAGGGCCTGCTGCCATCACCATGCCTTCGGAAATGCCGAAACGCATTTTCCGGGGCTTGAGGTTGGCAATCATCATGGTCAGGCGACCTTCGAGCTCAGCCGGGTTCGGGTAAGCGCTCTTGATGCCGGAGAACACGTTGCGCTTCTCGTCGCCGATGTCGAGGGTCAGGCGCAGCAGCTTATCGGCACCTTCGACATGCTCGGCTTTTTCGATCAGCGCGACGCGCAGGTCAATGGCGGCGAACGCGTCGAAATCGATTTCCGGCGACAGCGGGTCCTTGGTCAGTTCACCGTTGCCTTGCGGACCCGTATCGGTGGCGCTGGCTGCCAGATCTTCTTTCGAGGCAGTGGTCATGGCTTCCACTTTTGCTGGATCGATGCGCGTCATCAGTGCCTGGAACGGATTGAGCTGATGGTTGCTCAGCAGCGTCAGGTGATCGTCCCAGGTCAACGGCGGGACGTTCAGGAACTGCTCGGCATCGGCCGCCAGATTCGGCAGGACGGGCTTGAGGAAGATCACCAGCTGGCGGAACAGGTTGATGCCCAGCGCGCAGATGGCCTGAACTTCGTCCTGTTTGCCTTCTTGCTTGGCCAGCGACCACGGTGCTTTGTCGGCGATCCAGGCGTTGGCGCGATCTGCCAGTGCCATGATTTCCCGCATGGCCCGTGCAAAGTCCCGTGCCTCATAAGCTTCGGCGATGCTCGGCGCGGCAGCGAGGAAGGCATCGGTCAGCTCCGGCGCGGCATTGCCCGCCACCAGCACGCCTGCGTTGCCCTTATGAATGAAGCCTGCACAGCGGCTTGCGATGTTGACCACTTTGCCGATCAGGTCGGAATTGACCTTTTGCACGAAGTCTTCGAGGTTCAGGTCCAGGTCGTCGACGCCGCGGCCCAGCTTGGCTGCGTAGTAATAGCGCAGGTATTCCGGCGAAAGGTGCTCAAGGTAGGTGCGCGCCTTGATGAACGTGCCGCGGGATTTCGACATCTTCTGGCCGTTGACCGTCAGGTAGCCGTGGACATTGATCGCGGTGGGCTTGCGGAAGCCCGAACCTTCGAGCATGGCCGGCCAGAACAGGGCGTGGAAATTGACGATGTCCTTGCCGATGAAATGGTAAAGCTCGGTCGTGGAATCCTTGTTCCAGAATGCGTCGAAGTCCAGACCTGACGTGCGGTCGCACAGGTTCTTGAAGCTTGCCATGTAGCCGATGGGTGCATCCAGCCATACGTAGAAGTATTTGCCAGGTTCACCCGGAATCTCGAAACCGAAATACGGCGCATCGCGGGAGATGTCCCACTGCTGCAGGCCCGAGTCAAGCCACTCCGACAACTTGTTGGCCACAGCGTCCTGCAGGGTGCCGCTGCGGGTCCAGCTCTTGAGCATGGCGTCGAAGGCGGGCAGGTCGAAGAAGAAGTGCTTGGAATCCTTGAGAACGGGCGTGGCTCCGGAAATCGCCGATTTCGGGTCTTTCAGGTCGGTCGGTGCGTACGTAGCGCCGCATTTCTCGCAGTTGTCGCCGTACTGATCTTCAGTGCCGCATTTCGGGCAGGTGCCTTTGATGAAGCGGTCGGCCAGGAACATTTTCTTTTCCGGGTCGAAATACTGCGTGACCGAGCGCGTGGCGATGTGGCCAGCGTCGCGCAGACGTGTGTAGATCAGGCTCGACAGCTCGCGGTTTTCTTCGGCGTGAGTGGAATGGAAGTTGTCGAAGTTGACCAGGAAGTCGGCAAAGTCGGCGCTGTGTTCAGCCTGAACGTTGGCGATCAGTTGCTCCGGGGTGATGCCTTCCTTTTCTGCACGCAGCATGATGGCCGAGCCATGGGCGTCGTCCGCGCACACATAAATGCACTGGTTGCCGCGGTGCTTCTGGAAGCGCACCCACATGTCGGTCTGGATGTACTCGAGCATGTGGCCAAGGTGAATGGAACCATTGGCATAGGGCAGGGCGCTGGTGACGAGAATCTTGCGTGGCTCGGACATGGGGCTCGGCTACTTGAAGTGAAACGGAGGTCGGCCACTATAAAGGCCTGAGCGTTTTTTTTCATCCCGCACAGCGTGTGGGAATCGGCTTCGCGAGTCATGGGTAAAAACCCGGCCCCTCTTATTCCGACGAACGCGGTAGGATAGCCGCCTGTTTTGCTCAGTCTTTTTCGGGAGTGACCCATGAGCGCTGTCAATCGCGCAACGGTGGAGGCCATCCTTCGCCAGTACACCGATCCTTATTTGAATCAAGACCCGGTCAGCGCTGGCTGCGTGCGGGCGATCGACATCGATGGTGATCGCGTCAGCGTTCAGCTGCAGCTGGGCTACGCTGCCGACCTGTTCAAGAACGGCTGGGCGCAGATGCTGCAAATGGCGATCGGGAACCTCGATGGCGTGGCGTCTGCCAGTGTGCAGGTCGATACGCTGATCGGTGCGCACAAGGCGCAGGGCCAGATTCCTGGCTTGGCCAACGTTAAAAACATCGTCGCCGTCGCCTCCGGCAAGGGTGGCGTGGGCAAATCCACCACCGCTGCCAACCTGGCGCTCGCTTTGTCGCGTGAGGGGGCGCGGGTGGGCATTCTCGATGCCGACATCTATGGACCCAGCCAGGGCGTGATGTTTGGCATTGCTGAAGGCACGCGTCCGCAGATCAAGGATCAGAAATGGTTCGTACCCATTCAGGCGCATGGCATCGAAGTGATGTCGATGGCTTTTCTGACCGATGACAACACGCCGATGGTCTGGCGCGGGCCGATGGTTTCCGGCGCGCTGCTGCAGCTGGTGACTCAGACCGCCTGGAACGATCTGGACTATCTGGTCATCGACATGCCGCCAGGCACCGGTGACATCCAGCTGACGCTGGCGCAAAAGGTCCCGGTTGCGGGGGCGGTCATCGTCACCACGCCTCAGGATCTGGCATTGCTGGATGCCAAAAAAGGCGTGGAGATGTTCCGCAAGGTCAATATTCCCGTGCTGGGCGTCGTCGAAAACATGGCGGTTCACATCTGCTCGAATTGCGGTCATGCCGAGCATCTGTTCGGTGAGGGCGGAGGCGAGAAGCTAGCGTCCCAATACGGCGTTGAGCTGCTGGCTTCGCTGCCGCTGTCGATGCTGATCCGCGAGCAGGCCGATGGTGGCAGGCCCACAGCCATCGCCGAACCGGAAAGTCAGATTGCGATGGTGTACCAGGAGCTGGCGCGTCACGTCGGCGCGCGCATCGTCCTGCAGGAAGCGGCAACGCCTGCGATGCCTGACATTTCCGTCAGCGACGATTAACGGGCAATCGTCCGGTCTGATGTGCAACTCCACTCGTCAGGGTGGGGTTGCTCGCTGGCGTTCGGTCGCTGAAGCAGTCCGGACAGGCACCGCGAGCAGGCTCAGTTCTACGGGTGTTGCACGCTGTGCAAAACCTGCAGGCATAAAAAAACCCCGCTTTGAGGGCGGGGTTTTTAAGCGAATCAGTACAAGTTAGATAACTTGAACTTCTTCAGCTTGCATGCCTTTCTGACCGCGGGTAGCGATGAAAGAAACCTGCTGGCCTTCTTTCAGGCTTTTGAAGCCGTCGGACTGGATTGCTTTGAAGTGTACGAACAGGTCGTCACCGGATTGTGGAGTGATGAAGCCGAAGCCTTTTTCATCGTTGAACCACTTAACGGTACCGGTTTGGCGATTGGACATGGTGTATCTCCTTGGACAAAGTTAACTGCGACTCAGGAAGAGCCCTGGCCGAGACTGAGTGCAAAGAGCAGGAAAAATTCTTGGAGATGGTTGGATCGAAATTCAACATCGTGTAGAGATTCTCAGTGACACAAGCAACACAGTGGACCCACCTTAACCGGTTTTTTCATATGTGCCAATGGGCTTGTTCCATTTATTTCTAACCATGGCAAATGGGCATCGTGCAAAGCGCCAAGGTCCAGCGGACAGCCTTTGAACCGGAGGCCCCGGCCCGGTAAGATGCCGGACATCTTTTTCACCTCGCTATTCAGGACACCGCCATGAGCATCAAATCGGACAAGTGGATTCGCCGCATGGCGCAAGAGCACGGCATGATCGAGCCGTTCGTGGAGCGCCAGATGCGCGGCGAGGGCGCTGACCGGCTGATCTCCTTCGGTGTGTCCAGCTATGGCTACGACGTGCGCTGTGCCGACGAATTCAAGGTGTTCACCAACATCAATTCCGCGACCGTCGATCCGAAGAATTTCGACGAAAAGAGCTTCGTCGACATCAAGAGCGACGTCTGCATCATCCCGCCGAACTCCTTCGCCCTGGCGCGCACCGTCGAGTATTTCCGCATTCCGCGCAATGTCCTGACCATCTGCCTGGGCAAGAGCACCTATGCGCGTTGCGGCATCATCGTCAACGTCACGCCGCTTGAGCCAGAGTGGGAAGGCCACGTGACACTGGAGTTCTCCAACACCACGACTCTGCCTGCGAAAATTTATGCGAACGAAGGCGTCGCTCAGATGCTGTTCCTGGAATCTGACGAAGAATGCGAAGTGTCCTACAAGGACCGTGGCGGCAAGTATCAAGGTCAGCGCGGCGTCACCCTGCCACGCACCTGAGTCTGTGACGTGGTGCACCGTTGGTCATTTCGAAACTGAATTAGTCACGAAATCGGCACTCTATTGATTGAACCGTTCCCATCCGCACCATGCGGATGGGGCCAACGCTCGGGAGTGCCCTATGAAGAGACAAATCAAAACCAGCAGCAAGGAAGCCGACCCCGGACAGAATCAGGTCGGGTTGCTGGCTTGGTCGCTGTTAGCGCATCCACACCTGAATAACATGGTCGCTGGCGGGATTCCCGGCCAGCCTAACCCTGACACCCCTAACGATTATCCTCAGCCCACGGAGCCCGGTGAGCCTACATTGCCAGATGAGCCGCCGCCCGCCCCCGTAGCTTGACCGTCTGCCAACTGCCAGCCTGCCGACTTCGCGTCGGCAGGCTGCTTTTCGCCTGCCGATTTGAAGCGCCTCGTGCTTTTTATTTCGCTTCCCACACCGCGCCGTCTCCTACAACGTAAATGCGGCTGCCTTGCGCCGGTCTGATGTTCATGCCCCCGGTAAACGCGCCAAAGGCGGGAAGCAGGCTTACGTCTTCCAGCAAATAGAAGCACGGCAGGCGCAGACTCTGACGCCCTTTGCCTTGCAGTCGATAAGCAGGGTGCACGTGGCCGGCCAGGACGTGATGCGTCGGGTGAGGGTCAGGCTCGTGCTGAAGCGCGAATGCACCGAGCATGAGCGGCTCGGGAACCACGTTAATGCGCAGGTCCTGCGGCGGGTCTCCCGCTCGCTTGTCGTGGTTGCCGCGGATCAACGTGATAGCGAGGCCGGCGTGACGATCGCGCCAGGCCCTGAGTGCCGATAGCGTCAGTGCCGCATGGGATTCAGGGGCGTGCAGGAAGTCGCCGAGAAAAATCAGCTGTTCGCAGTCGTAGCCTGCCAGCAGATTGTCCAGACGCTGCAAGTTGTCATCTGTGGTGCCATGGGGCACCGGTTGACCCAGCCGTCGATAGGCGGCAGCTTTGCCGAAGTGAGCGTCGGCGATCAACAATGCGCGGTAGGCCGGGTAATAGATCGCTTTTTCTGCCAACAACCAGAGCTCTGCGCCCGCGAGCTCAATGGACAGGTATGGCCTCATGTGATGACCTCAGGGCCGGCGGCTTTTTCCAGATCCTGCACCATGCGTGCAATGCGGTCCGACAGTTTCTCGGTGCTGAGGCTCTCGCGCATGCGTTCGACCAGCAACGGGAACGCCATCGGCGTCGGACGCTTGATCACGTGCATATCCAGCGTTCGGCTGTTGATTCGGCGCAAGGTCTGTTCGAGTCTCGCCACATCGAGTTCTTGCCGCAGCACTTCTTCCTCCGCCTGGGTGAGGAGCAGGTTTTGCGCATCGTATTGTTTGAATACCTCGAAAAACAGCCCGCTGGACGCCTGCAATTGTCGATTGCTCTTCGGTGCGCCGGGATAGCCAGAGAAGACCAGACCGGCGATGCGTGCGATCTCACGGAAGCGGCGCAATGCGAGCTCGCCTGCGTTGAGGCTGGCGATGATGTCGGCCAGCAAATGGTCTTCCGCGAACAATGCAGCGCTTATTCGTTCTGGCCAGTCGATCTGGGTAGCGCTCAGCAATTCGAAGCCGTAATCGTTGACCGCAATCGAGAAGGTCAGGGGCGTGTCCCTGCTCAGGCGCCAGGCCAGAAGACTTGCCAGGCCCAGATGCACGTGGCGTCCGGCGAACGGGTACAGGAACAGGTGCCAGCCTTCGCGGGATTTCAGCGTTTCGGCCAGTAACGTGTCTTTGCGTGGCAACGCAGACCACTGGCGTTGCACCTCCAGCAGCGGGCTGACCGTGTGCATTTCCGGGCTGTCGAAATGGCCGTCGGCGGCGGAATCGAATTTCTCCACCACGGCGTCGGCCAATTCGCTGGAAAGCGGCATCCGACCTCCATTCCAGCGTGGGACGGCGGCCTTTTTGCTGGTGGCGCGTTTGACGTAGGCGGTCATGTTCTCCACGCGCACCAGCTCCAGCAGGCGGCCGCTGAACAGAAAGCCATCACCGGGTTTGAGCCGCGCGATGAACCCTTCCTCGACGCTGCCGAGCGAGCCGCCACCACCGCCCTTGCTCCAGTACTTCACGTTGATGCTGGCGTCGCTGACGATGGTGCCGACGCTCATCCGGTGACGCCGTGCCAGCCGTGCATCCGGCACGCGCCAGACGCCTTGTTCATCGGGCTCGACGCGCCGGTAATCGGGATAGGCCGTCAATGACAAACCGCCATGGCGCACGAAGGCCAGTGCCCACTCCCATTCGTCATCGGTCAGGTCGCGATACGCCCAGGCCGTCCGAACTTCGGCCAACAGCTCGTCAGGCAGGAAGCCGCCTCCCAGTGCCATGCTCACCAGATGCTGTACGAGTACGTCCAGCGATTTGTGGGGGGATTCGCGCGGCTCGATCAGGCGCGCAGCCACAGCGTCGCGGGCAGCGGCGGCTTCGACCAGTTCCAGGCTGTGCGTGGGCACCAGCGTGACGCGGGAAGGGCGGCCCGGCGCATGGCCGGAGCGCCCGGCGCGCTGCATCAGGCGGGCGACACCTTTGGCTGAGCCGATCTGCAACACGCGCTCCACCGGTAGAAAGTCCACGCCCAGATCCAGGCTCGATGTGCAGACCACGGCCTTCAAATGACCTTCTTTGAGGGCCCGTTCGACCCAGTCGCGAACCTCCCGCGACAGCGAGCCGTGGTGCAGTGCAATCAGGCCAGCCCAGTCGGGCCGTGCATCGAGCAGCGCCTGATACCAGACCTCCGACTGCGCGCGGGTGTTGGTGAACAGCAGGCAGCTGGAGCTGCTGTCCACCTCTGCCAACACCTGCGGCAGCATTCGCAAGCCCATGTGCCCGGCCCAGGGAAAGCGCTCGATGCTTTGGGGGATCAGGGTGTCGACGGTCAGTTGTTTTTCGACCTTGCCCTGCACCGTGACACCGCCCTCGCCGAGCAGGACGCGTTGCGCATGCTCTTGATTGCCGAGGGTGGCGGAGAGTCCCCACACGATCAGTGCAGGGTTCCAGCGGCGCAGGCGAGCGATGGCGAGCTGCAGCTGCACGCCTCGTTTATTGCCGATCAGCTCGTGCCATTCATCGACGACGATCATCTTGAGGGTCGAGAAGGTCGCCTGTGCGTCAGCGCGCGTCAGCAACAGGGTCAGGCTTTCGGGTGTGGTAATGAGCGCGGAGGGCAGGCGACGACCCTGTTTTGCCCGCTCGCTGCTGCTGGTGTCACCGGTGCGCAGGCCGACACTCCACGGAATGTCCAGGTCCATCAGCGGCGCTTCCAGGGCCCGTGCGGTATCGGCCGCGAGGGCGCGCATGGGCGTGATCCAAAGCACGCTCAACGGCGTGGGAGGCGGCTTGCGTTTGCGCGCCGTGCCATCGGTCTTTTCAGGAATCGTTCTGGCAAACCGATTGAGCGCGGCGAACCACACCGAATAGGTTTTGCCCGCACCAGTGCTGGCGTGCAGCAGGCCGGACTCTCCTCGCGCAACGGCGGCCCACACTTCTTTCTGGAATGCGAAAGGCTTCCAGCCGCGAGCGGAGAACCAGCGCTGGGCAAAATTGACGGTTTTGGGCATGCGCGGGCTCTGTAGTGGGTTACTTCAGAGACCGTCGGGGGAGTGGATTAGTTTGGTCTGGATTTATCGTCCGGCGCTGAACCTGCAGGAGTGAGCCAACTGTCTTTAACGCCCCCTTAGTTCTACGGCGTAACAGTCGACGCCTTCCCGGCTAAAGCCGGTCCTACGAAGACTTGCAGCCGCTGTAGGACCGGCTTCAGCCGGGAAGAGGCCGGTTCATGCTGTGAAGATGTAGCGCCTGGAAGTCAGTCTTCGCGAGCAAGCTCGCTCCCACCGGTTCGGGTGCCTGGCGCGAGACCATGCCATGCCGCAATGCCCTTGTGGGAGTGAGCTTGCTCGCGATTGCATGGGGTCTGCACCGGAAATGGCCGGCTGACATATGGCAATCGCGAGCAAGCTCACATCCTGCAGGGGATGCAGGTTTCGGGGAATTTACTTCAAGTTGCCACTCAGGAACTGCTTGAGGCGTTCGCTCTTCGGATTTCCCAGCACGTCGTCGGGGTGGCCGATTTCTTCGATCTGACCTTGATGCAGGAACACCACCTGATTCGCGACTTTGCGGGCAAAACCCATTTCGTGGGTCACCAGAATCATCGTGCGGCCTTCCTCAGCCAAGCCCTGAATCACCTTCAGCACTTCGCCCACCAGCTCGGGGTCGAGCGCCGAGGTCGGCTCGTCGAACAGCATGATTTCCGGCTCCATCGCCAGCGCGCGGGCAATGGCCACCCGCTGCTGCTGGCCACCGGAGAGAAACGCCGGATACTGATCGGCCACGCGAGCAGGCAAGCCAACCTTCTCCAGGTACTTGCGCGCGCGGTCCTCGGCTTCAACTTTTGAAACGCCCAGCACCCGGCGCGGGGCCATGGTGATGTTTTCCAGCACGGTCATGTGGCTCCACAGATTGAAGTGCTGAAACACCATGGCCAGCCGCGTGCGGATGCGTTGCAGTTCGGCCGGGTCGGCAACGCGCATGCCGCTGGCGTCGGCCACCATACGAATCTGCTGGCCGTCCAGGCTCATGGCGCCGTCGTTGGGCTGTTCTAGAAAATTGATGCAGCGCAGGAACGTGCTCTTGCCCGAGCCGCTGGCGCCGATCAGGCAGATCACGTCACCGACGTTGGCCTTCAGCGAAACGCCCTTGAGCACTTCGTGGTCACCGTAGCTTTTATGCAGGCCATCGATGGTCAGTTTGTACATGACTGGCAATCCTTAAGGAGAAAGTAGGTAGCCGCTGCGGTAGGCCTCGGTGCCGGCGACATGGGCGATGACCATGCCGGCAGTTGCCATGCGTCGCAAAGAGCGGGCGTACATAAGACCGGCGTTGGCCGTGTGGATCGGGGTCACCGCGTCGCTGATCGGGTCAATGACCTCAGCAATCAGTTGCCCGGCCTCGACGTACTCGCCCGGCAGTGTGCAGAACACCAGCAGGCCGCCGACAGGCGTGGCAACCGGTTCGACCGCCGCCAATGGCGTCGCCGGATAAATCAGTTCGGGTTGCGCCACCGGCTCACCGGCGATCGCGCCGTAATGCATCAGGTAGCTGATGATCGCCTGGCAGTCGCGGCTGCCGAGCGCGTGATTCACATCGCCCTGGCCGCGCAACTCGAGGGTGACGGAGAAGCTGCCTAGTGGAATCGGGAAGCGCTTTTCGAAGCGCTGCTGCAACTGCCACCACACCAGCGTGAAGCATTCATCGAAAGACTGCCCGCCTGAGTCGGTCGCCAGCAAGCTGGCCTGCGCCCCGAGGTAGCGCGACAGCGGCTCGACGTGCGGCCAGGCTTCAGGCGTGGTGTAGAGGTGCTCGACCGATTCGAAATCGCAGTGCAGGTCCAGCACCATGTCGGCGTCGCACGCCAGACGCTGCAGGGTCAGGCGCTGGGATTCCAGCTGAGTGCCACCGATGCAGGCATCAAGGGCATTGCGCAGGCTTTGGCGAATCAACGCGACGTTGTGCTCTGCGTCGCCGGTCAGCAGCGGCTCGACTTCGTCGCCCACCTGCTGGCCCAGATCGACGAACCGGCGATTGAAATTCTGCCCGCTTTCCAGCTCGTAACGGCCCAGCGGAATGTCCATCAGGACCTGCTCCAGACCGATCGGGTTGGCCACGGGAACGACCACGATCTCGCCCAGCAACTGGCCCGCGTTTTCCAGCTCGGCCAGCCGCTGCTTCAGGTACCAGGCCACCAGCATGCCCGGCAGTTCATCGGCGTGCAGCGACGACTGGATATAGATTTTGCAGGCGCCGTTTTCCGGGCCGTAGTGAAAACTGTGGATCTGCCGCGCCGTGCCAGGCACCGGCGCCAGCAGATCATGGGTCTGGTGTCGCATGCGAGTGTCCTAGTGAGACGGGCCGAGGAAGGCCAGCCAGCGGCGCTCGGCCAGGCGGAACAGGCCGACGAGGATGAAGGTCACGGTGAGGTAGATCAGCGCCGCGATGCCGAACGACTGGAACGTCAGGAAGGTCGCCGAGTTGGCGTCGCGCGCGACCTTGAGCACGTCAGGCACCGTTGCAGTGAAGGCCACGGTGGTCGAGTGCAGCATCAGAATGACTTCGTTGCTGTAGTACGGCAACGAACGACGCAGCGCCGACGGCATGATCACGTATGTGTAAAGGCGCCAGCCGGTCAGGCCATACGCCTTCGCCGCTTCGACTTCGCCATGGTTCATGCTGCGAATCGCCCCCGCGAAAATCTCGGTGGTGTACGCGCAGGTATTGAGGGCGAAGGCCAGAATGGTGCAGTTCATCGCATCGCGAAAGAATGCGTTGAGCATCGGTTGATCCCGCACGGCGGCAATGCTGTAGATGCCGGTGTAGCAGATCAGCAACTGGATGTAGAGCGGCGTGCCCCGGAACAGGTAGGTGTAGAACTGCACCGGCCAGCGCACCAGAGGATTGGGCGAGACGCGGGCAATGGACAGCGGAATCGAGGCGACGAAGCCGATGGCGATGGAGGCGCTGAGCAGCCACATCGTCATCGCCAGGCCGGTGATGTTCTGGCCGTCCGTATAAAGGAAGGCGCGCCAGTATTCCTGAAGCAGTTCAATCATCGTTTAGCCTCCCGGCTGCCTGCGGCGTAACGCCGTTCAGCCCAGCGCAGGGCAAAGTTGGACACGCTGGTGATGACCAGATAGATCAACGCGGCGAGCACCAGGAAATAGAACAGTTGATACGTGCTCTTGCCGGCGTCCTGTGACGCCTTGACCAGATCGGCCAGACCGATGATCGACACCAGCGCCGTGGCCTTGAGCACGACCTGCCAGTTGTTGCCGATTCCGGGAAGGGCAAAGCGCATCATCTGCGGGAACACCACGAAGCGAAAACGCTGGGCGCGGCTGAGTCCGTACGCGGTGGCAGCTTCTACCTGTCCGCGAGGCACGGCCAGAATCGCGCCGCGGAACGTTTCGGTGAAGTAGGCGCCGTAGATGAAGCCCAAGGTGATTACGCCAGCGGCGAAAGGGTCGATTTCGATGTAGTCCCATTCCAGCGCTTCGGTGAGGCCGGTCAGCCAGGTTTGCAGGCTGTAGAAAATCAGGAGCATCAGCACCAGGTCAGGTACGCCGCGGATCAGCGTTGTGTAGACCTGGGCGGGGACGCGAAGAAACGCGGCCTTGGAGAGTTTGGCACTGGCGCCCAGCAGGCCGAGCACGATGGCCAGCAGCAGCGACATTACCGATAATTTGACGGTCATCCAGGTGCCTTGGAGCAGCAACGGGCCGAAGCCTTTCAGGCTGAACGCGGACAGTCCCAGGTTTTGCAGGAGAGTATCGAACATGTGGAACCTATACAGTCAATAAAAACGCCCGTGAACTTCAGCGGGGGATTCGGATGATCGCTGAAGACACGGGCGTTTGTTTTCTTACTTACCGCTGTACAGATTCAGATCGCCGAAGTGCTTCTTCTGGATCTCGGCATACTTGCCGTCATCGTGTAACGCTTTGATACCTTTGTCCAAAAGCGCTTTCAGGTCTTTGTTACCTTTCGCGATGCCGACTGCGGTCTTGGCTGGCAGCAGCGGATCGTCGATTGGCTTGCTGACTTCGTAGTCAGCACCCTGTGGCGACTTCAGGAAGCCCAGTTCGGCTTGCAGCATGTCTTGTACGGAAGCGTCCAGACGACCGGAAACCAGGTCGGCGTAGACCTGATCCTGGTTGGCGTAGGCCTGGGTTTTAACGCCAGCCTTGTCGAGGATGGCCTTGGCGTAGGCTTCCTGGATGGTGCCTTGCTCGTAGCCGACGGTCTTGCCTTTGAGCGAAGCAACGTCAGCGCTCAGGCCGGAACCTTTTTTGTAAACCAGCGAGGTCGGGCCGGAGAACAGTTCGCTGGAGAAGTCGATGACTTTCTCGCGAGCCGGGGTCACGGTCATGGAGGAAATCACGCCGTCGAACTTGTTGGCTTTCAGGCCAGGGATCATGCCGTCGAAATCGCTTTCAACCCACTTGCACTTGACCTTCAGTTCAGCACAGATCGCGTTGCCCAGATCGATGTCGAAACCCACGAGGCTGCCGTCGGCAGCTTTCGATTCGAATGGAGCGTAGGAAGGATCGACGCCGAAACGCAGCTCCTTGTACTCCTTGGCCATTGCGTTACCCGCGGCCAGACAGATGGCGAGTGCGGAAAGGGTCAGCCATGCTTTTTTCATCGTTCAGTCCTTAAAACCAAATTGAGCGTTGGGAACACGCGAAGGCTTGCTACCGGCAGGTGCCAGACCGCAAAAAGATAGCAATTTCCGAACCAAAGAGACGAACGTGCGTTTTAAATGTACGGAGTTGTCGCAATGATGACTTTGAGCCATCTCTTGTCTTTTTTTCAGGGCGCCGGAGGCAGGGGGAGAGTAGCCGAAACGGTCGAAAAGGGCGCGTAAAAAATCATCCTCGGCGCCTGCTGTTTCCGTAAACGGCAGGTCTGCGTCTAACCGTAGCAGTCGGGGCGGGTCCGGTAGCGATTTTTTGCCGTTACGAGCGGCGCTTGCGTGCCGCTCAAAGGAGCATGTGCGTGAGGCGATTCGGGGCGTGGCGCACCAAAAAGGTGCCTAGGATAATAAATCCTGCAACGTCGCCAGGCTGTCTGCCTCGGCAACAGGCTTGTCCTGTCGCCATCTGAGCATCCGTGGAAAGCGCACGGCGATCCCGCTTTTGTGGCGCTTCGACAGCGCGATGCCTTCAAATCCAAGCTCGAATACCAAGGTTGGGGTAACGCTTCGCACCGGCCCGAATTTTTCGACCGTGGTCTTGCGGATGATTGCATCGACTTTGCGCATTTCTTCATCGGTCAGGCCTGAGTAGGCCTTGGCGAACGGCACCAGCGTACGTTCGCTGGACTGCGGCGGGCCGTCCCAGACGGCGAACGTATAGTCGCTATACAGACTGGCCCGACGCCCGTGCCCGCGTTGGGCATAGATCAACACCGCATCAACGCTGAAGGGATCGATTTTCCATTTCCACCAGACGCCCATGTCCTTGGTCCGGCCGACGCCGTACATCGAGTCCCGCGCTTTGAGCATCATGCCTTCGACGCCCAGGCTGCGGGACGCTTCGCGCTGCTGACCGAGGTCCAGCCAATCCTTGCCGCCCAGTACAGGCGAGGCCAGCAGCACGGGGCTCTGCGCCTGAGCGATCACCGCCTCGAGCTGAGTGCGACGCTCATGCTGAGGCCGACTTCGCCAGTCATGTTCCTGCCATTCCAGCAGGTCGTAGGCGAGGACGACGACGGGCACATCCTCGAGGATCTTTTTGCCCAATGCCTTGCGGCCGATGCGTTGCTGCAGCAGCGCGAAGGGTTGCACGGACGGTGTTGCTTCGCCCGGCGTACCGGGAGCTGGAGTTTCGAGAGAGAAGTTGCTTGCGCTGTCGGCGTCGGTTTGAGGCGCAGGTGCCTTCCAGACGACGATTTCGCCGTCGATCACCGTCCCGTCTGGCAGGCATTGCAGCAAGCTGTGCAGTTCAGGGAAGCGATCGGTGACCAACTCTTCGCCACGCGACCAGATCCACAAACGACCTTCTCGCTTGACCACTTGCGCGCGGATGCCGTCCCACTTCCATTCGACCTGCCAGTTTTCGGGCGCGCCGAGCAGCGTCTCGAATTGATCGACCGGCTGTTGCAAGGAGTGGGCGAGGAAGAACGGGTACGGTTGGCCGCCGCGCTGGGCATGTTCGTCTTCTGACTCCTCGGCGATCAGTTTCAGGTAGCCCTCGGCGCTCGGCCGGTGCGAGAGATCGGTGTAACCCACCAGTCGCTGCGCCACGCGCTTGCTGTCGATATCGGCCAACGCGGCGAGCGCCCGGGTGACCAGCAGTTTGGACACGCCCACGCGAAAACTGCCAGTGATCAGCTTCAGGCAGACCATCAGGCTTTGCGGATCCAGCTGCGCCCAGAACGTCGGCAAGCGTTCCAACAGCTCCTCGGGCGGCAAGCCGCGCAGGGGTAACAGTTTGTTTTCCATCCAGCTCGCCAAGCCTTCTTCGGAGCTGTGCTCGGCCTTCGGCAACAGCAGCGACAGGGTTTCAGCCAGGTCGCCGACCGCCTGATAGCTTTCTTCGAACAGCCATTCAGGCAGGGCCGACAGCTGCATCGCCTGTTCGCGCAGAAGGCGCGTGGGCACCAGTTGCCGTGGCCGTCCGCCGGACAGAAAGTACACCGCCCAGGCTGCATCTTCTGCAGCGGCGTGCGCAAAGTAGTGCTGCATCGCAGCCAGCTTGGCATTGCTGGAGGTCGTGGCATCCAGCAGGGCGTAAAGCTCGGCGAAAGCTTTCATGACGATGCCTCCTGAACCTCGGTCCCATCGCCGTCAGTTTGTGTCTTGCTCGGCGCGTCGTCTTCCTCGTCGCCGTATTCGGTGGTGAAGCCTTGGGCGTCGAGGCCGGATTCACGCAGGTAGCGGACCAGCACGGCGACCGAACCGTGGGTCACCATCACCCGTTCGGCGCCGGTGTTTTCGATCGCCCAGAGCAGCCCCGGCCAATCGGCGTGGTCGGACAAGGCAAAACCTCGGTCCACCCCGCGACGCCGTCGGGTGCCGCGCAGCATCATCCAGCCACTGGCGAATGCATCGCTGAAGTCGCCAAATCGCCGCATCCAGGTGCTGCCGCCCGCCGAGGGCGGCGCCACGATGAGCGCCTGACGCAGCGCCGGGTCAGTTTTTTTGAAGTCGCCAGCGTAATGGGTCTCTGGAATGCGAACGCCCGCCTCGCGATACACCCGGTTCAGCGGTTCAACGGCGCCGTGAACCAGAATCGGTCCGATGTCGGGATCGATGCCGTGCAGGATGCGCTGCGCTTTGCCGAAGGAATACGCGAACAGGACGCTGGCCTTGCCCACGGCCGCATTGGCGCGCCACCAATCGTTGATACCGGTGAAGATTTCCGATTGCGGCTGCCAGCGATAGATCGGCAAGCCGAACGTGGATTCGGTAATGAACGTGTGGCAGCGCACCGGTTCGAACGGCGCGCAGGTGCCGTCGGGCTCGACTTTGTAGTCGCCCGATGCGACCCAGACTTCACCTTTGTATTCCAGCCGCACTTGCGCCGAACCGAGGACATGGCCCGCAGGATGAAGGCTCAGTTTGACGCCGTGATGGGTGATGGACTCGCCGTATTCCAGGGTCTGCAGGTTGATGTCCTGACCCAGCCTTGAGCGCAGGATGCCTTCGCCGGGAGCCGCCGCCAGGTAATGCTGGTTGCCCGTGCGCGCATGGTCGCCGTGGCCGTGGGTGATCACCGAGCGCTCGACCGGGCGCCACGGATCGATATAGAAATCGCCGGGCGGACAGTACAGACCTTCGGGGCGGGCAATGACAAGATCCATGGAATGACCGGATGTGGGGGCTTGTCAGGTAGAGCGATTCGGGGGGAGGGAAGTTCGGTTTTTTGTCGAGCCGTGTGGGCTGCGCGAAAGCGCGCTTGCGCTGGGCCGCACTCGGACGATCTGCCGCGGCGGTAGCAAAACCAGAACACCCGAATATGCCTGACACCCCGCATTCACAGGCTTGGCTGCCGGTTTCCGGCAGATCGCGGGACAAGCCGCGCTCCCACAGTCAAGAGCGGGAGGTGAGTGCAGGCCGGGCCCCAGGCCTGAACCCGTACTCAACTCACCGTCAATTCCCGCTCCCCACGTCGTAGCTGCGCGACGTTACTTGCCGGGCGTCAGGGTCAGCCGCTGCTTCCCGTAGACCTTTTCATAGTTCTCAGGCTGCATCGGCACCGACATGTACAGGCCCTTCAGCCACGGATCGATGCCGTCGGCATAGTGCGGGCTGGCCGGATTGCCCGACTGACCTGCCGCGTTCTGCGCCATCATCGGCTCCTGCTGGGCAAAGTCGACGATCATGCGCATCGCCGGAATCACCGCTGCATCGAAGTCCTGCCCCCAATGGAAGCCCGACGCATTGATCGTGGTGTGATCGCCACCCGCTGCCATCGGCCCTTTGACGACGCTCGCCTTACTGCCGCCCATTGCCGCGGTCAGTTGCGCGGATTGCGAAGTCCAGCTGTAGGCGTGCAGCTTGCCCCATTGCCAGGCCTTGTGATCGCTGCCCAGACGGGCTTCGCCAGCGACGATGGCCGCCGCGAGACTGCGCGCCAGAATCGCAGGCTTGTCCTCTTTTTGCGGCGTTTTCACGTCGTCCCAATACGGACTGTCCTCACGCCCTAGCAGGTGATCGGCCTGGGGCGAGTAGGAAAGGTCCGCGCTTTGCACCAGCGCTTTCCAGGCCGGGCTGCCTTCGGGGCCGAGTTCGTCGAGGAAGATCTGCTTGGCGCTTTCCTGCAGGAACAACTCGTAAATCGCGGCATCAGCGGAAACCGGCGAGAGCCGGCCATCGAATGCCATCAGGCGAGTAAACGCCTCCCGGGCCTTGTCGCGTTCCGCCGCAGGCAAGGCGTCGATAGCCTGTTGCAACGGTCTGGCCATGCCTGGTGCTTCGAACATTTTCTTCAATTTGGCAGCGAACAGAGTGGTCTGGTCGTACTGCATGCTGATCGTGCTGCGCGTGTCCTGCTTGCCGGTGTTGGCGAGTTCGGCAATGCGCTCGGCGCGCTCCGGGTAATCCCACGAATTGGAGAGCTGCATGCCGTAGCCCTTCGGCATCGTGCGCTGGTTGGCGGTAGCGATCCAGCCTTGCTGCGGATCCTGGTCGTAAGGGTGCAGCATGGCATCGGCATAGCCGTCCCAGTCAAAACGTCCCTCCCAGCCCGGCGAAGGAATGAGCCCCAGGCCCTCACGGCGATTCGGGTAGCGGCCGGTCACTTGCCAGCCGGTGCTGGAAGCGTCCGCGAAGACCATGTTCAGCGTAATCGCGCGGATTTCCCGCGTCGTGTCGAACGCACGCTCCACGTTCTGCGCGCGGGTCAGGTCAAACAGCGCGTCGAGGGTTTTGTCGTCCTTGGCATCCGGGGTTTGCAGCGCGATGCCCAAGCCACTGGCCAGTTGCGCCGACCCTGCGTTGAGCAGCGGTCCGTGGCGCGTTTCGTAAGCAGGCTCGCGCACGGGCCGCTGGCCTTTGACGAAATAGGTTTCTTCATGAGCGCCGGCAGCGACCCATTTGCCATCGGCCATGACCATCAGGCGGTTGTTTTCACGCTTGAGCTTCTCCAGGAACAGGTCCTGATTGTCGCCCATGGCAGGTCCCATGCCCCACGCCAGCTTGCCGTTGAAACCGGACAACACCAGCGGCAGACCGGCGACCGTCGCACCGGCGGCCTGATATTTCGGAGCGCGGACCTGCACGAAATTCCACATTGAAGGCAGCGTGGCCGGCAGTTGGCTGTCGGTGGCCAGCAGACTCTTGCCCGCGCGAGCCCGTTGCGGCGAAATCACCCAGTTGTTCGACGCCGAAACACCCAGCAGATTGAGGTCGGAAAGCTGCAGTGCGGCCTTGTCCAGATCGCTCAGGCCAGGCATCTGGCTGCTCAGGTTCAAGCCTTTGAGCTTGTCGGCTTCCGCGAATGGCAGCGCTTCGTCGGGATAGGTCGGCAGCAGCCAGGCCAGTTTGTCGGCACCGACTTTCTGAGCCAGCACCAACGAGGAAATCTCTTCCTGCAGGTTTACGGACAGGCTGAAGTTGAGCAGGCTGAAGATCAGCGCCGAGTCTTCCGGCTTCCAGTATTCGGGCTTGTAGCCGGCGTCGGCCAGGTCTGAAGGCAGTTTGTCGCGATAGCGGAACAGGTACGCGTTGACCCCGCGGCTGTAGACCTCGAAGAACCGTTTGAGGCGTGGCGACGACGCGTTGTACAACTCGCTGGCGGTCTGCTTGAGGTTGGCGGCGCGCATCATGCGATCCAGGTCCAGCGCGCCCGGCCCGGCGATTTCCGACAGTCGACCCTGGGCGAGCAGACGCATCTGCACCATTTGCGAGATGCGATCACTGGCGTGGACGTATCCCAGGGTGAACAGGGCGTCATGGAACGTGTTGCTTTCGATCAGCGGCATGCCCAGATTGTTGCGCCGCACGGACACGTTCTGCGCCAGCCCCTTGATTGCGAACACGCCGCTGGTGGGCGGCAGATTATCCCGGTCTTCGCCGCCCAGCTGGCAGCCGGCAAGGCTCAACAGCCCGATCATGACAGCGGCGGTACTGAGTCGCGTCTTCAGGAAAGATGGGGCTGGCGAGGCCATGATGAAGCTCCTGCGGGGGTAGGCGTTGGAAAGGCGCTACGTTAGAGAGCGGGCAGGCGCCACGCAAGCGGGGGGCAGGGGTTTATTTCAGGATTTTTCAACGCTGTCGTCCAAGCCTCATACCCATGAGGAATGAGCCAACTGTCATTGAAGCCTCTTTTCGATCAGTGGCGTGACACCCGACGCCTTCCCGGCTAAAGCCGGTCCTACGGAAAACATGCGTCATCTGTAGGACTGGCTAAAGCCGGTCCTACGGAAAACATGCGTCGTCTGTAGGACTGGCTAAAGCCGGTCCTACGGAAAACATGCGTCGTCTGTAGGACCGGCTTCAGCCGGGAAGAGGCCAGTGCATGCCGTGGTTGCAAATCAGCCTTCGCGAGCACGCTTATGCCTGCGAGGATCATCGCGGCTCAGGGCTTCGGCGGATTGACCTTGTCTACCAGCGCATAGGCGCGCTTCACCGCATCGCGGCTGGCAACCGATTCGAACCAGCGTTTGAGGTTCGGGAAGTCGTCCAGGTTCTGCTCCTGATAAGTGTGCGGCACGATCCACGGATAAATCGCCATGTCGGCAATGCTGTATTGCTCGCCAGCCACGTAGGCACGATCGGCCAGGCGCTTGTCCAGCACGCCATACAGACGCGCGGTTTCATCGACGTAACGCTTGATCGCGTACGGAATCTTTTCCTTGGCAAACCGATTGAAATGGTGATTCTGCCCGGCCATCGGACCCAGGCCGCCCATCTGCCAGAACAGCCACTGCAGCGTCTGCTCGCGTCCACGCAGGTCGGTGGCAATGAACTGGCCGGTTTTTTCCGCGAGATACAGCAGGATCGCGCCGGACTCGAACACGCTCAGCGGCTCGCCGCCGTCGGCCGGTGCATGGTCGACGATGGCCGGAATGCGGTTGTTGGGTGAGATCTTCAAAAAATCGGGCTCGAACTGCTCGTTCGCGCCGATGTTCACCGGGAAAATCCGGTAAGGCAGGCCCGCTTCTTCCAGAAAGATGGAAACCTTGTGGCCGTTGGGGGTGGTCCAGTAGTGCAGGTCGATCATGGAACGCTCCAAATGAGTCATCGCGACTGCCGTTTCAGGCTGACGCTGTTTTACGCTCTCGGAGGGTTGTCGCACAAACGAAAACGGCCTGATCGCTCAGGCCGTTGAATGAAGCGCAGGCAATCAGGCGCCGTGGCACTTCTTGAATTTCTTCTCGCTGCCGCAAGGGCAAGGGTCGTTGCGACCGACGTCCTTGAGTGCATTGCGAACCGGCTCTTGAGGCTCGTGATTGCAATGCGGGCCGTGGACGTGGCCGTGGTCATGATGATGGTCGTGATGATCGTGATCGTGGTTGCAATCAGGACCGTGCACGTGGGCTTGCTGGTTCATGGGGTTACTCCGGAATCAAATCGCCGGGGATTATCTCGCCATCGCGGCCAATACGCACGCGATGTCCGAATAAAAATCCGGTCTTGAGCTTGCCTTCCAGCCGGTAATGAACAGGCTGCCTGGGTTTGCCCAGCATGCGCGTCACGTCCTTGAGGTGTTCCCAGAGATTGGTGCGGATGGGCACCGAGAAGTTCTTGTGGCTGTCGGCCTTGACGATGAACCAGTCGCTGTAATCGCCTTCGGCGATCAGGATGTCGTTGAGCATCACTTTGTAGCGCAACCCGCGCACCAGAATGCTGGAGTCGTTGGGGTTGTCGACGCGAAAGCGCAGCTTGAGGTCCTGATGAAGCAGTCGCGCCTTGACCACATCGACCTTGAGCAGCCTGACGTCGGGATCTTCGGCGCCGCCGGTGATCAAAGACGAGCAGCCCGTCAGCGTCATTGCCATGCACAGGCCGAAGATTCTGAACACGCTTGCCGGAAACACCATTGGTTCACTCCCTGTCGGGCTTGAGTCTAGCAAGCGACCGTTTCAGGGCAACTCGCTGTTCTACTGAGCCTGCGCCATACTCACGCGATGTGTCGAAGGAGTATTGACCCATGAAACGCTATGAAATTGTATTTTCCGGCCAACTGGTCCCGGGCGCGCAGCTGGATCGGGTCCAGGCGAACATGGCCAAGCTGTTCCAGGCCGATGCCCAGCGTATCGCATTGCTGTTCTCCGGTCGCCGGCTGGTGCTCAAGAATAATCTTGATCAGGCGGGCGCCGAAAAATACCGCTCGACACTGGAGCGCGCCGGCGCCCGTGTCGAGGTCGTGGAGATGCCCGAGCAGGTCGAAGTCGAAGAAGTGGAGCTCGCTCCGCCGCCCGACGAGCCGACCTGGACGCGCAAGACACCATCCCCCGCAGCGCCTGCTTCCGGCCAGCCGAAGGCTGAGCAGAAGTCGCGACTCGAGCCTCGGGATGTCTACGCCGCAGCGTTCGTCGATGTCGAGGCGCCGGACTTCACGTTGTCCGAGCCGGGGCAAGATGTGCAGGATCCGAAAGCCGAACCGGTCGCCCCCAGACTCGATCTTTCCGGCCTGAGCCTTGCGCCTGCGGGCAGCGACATGGGTGAGTCCCGGCGTGTCGAACAGGCGCGGGTGCCCGATATTTCACACCTGAAGCTGGCGTGACAGCGCCAGCCCTCAGGCCATGTACCCGGCGCAACACTTCTTGAATTTCCGCTCACTGCCACAAGGGCAGGCGTCATTACGCGTGGTCTTGAGCGAAACGGTCGGATCGATGAAATACCAGCGGCCCTGATTCTGCACGAACGCCGATTTTTCACGATGGCTGTGTTCGCCCGTTGCGTCATGCCAGCGGGCGACAAAGGTGACAAACGCGTGCTCCGGCTTGCCGCCGAGCAATTCGGCGCTTTCAACCTCAAGCCCGAGCCAGGTGCTCTGCGCGCTCCACTGACGGATCGAGTCGCGATCCAGGCCATGTTGCTGCGCCGGCAGCGTGGTTGCCAGCAGATAGTCGATCAGGCCGAGCACGTAAGCGCTGTAGCGCGAACGCATGAGCGCTTCGGCGCAGGGTGCGGGCTGACCGGCGTGATAACGGCCGCAGCAGGCGACCAGAAGGTTGCCGCTGCCACAGGGACAGATTGCACTGCTCATGATGCGAGTCTCACCACCAGTACTTGCCAAACATTTCCGGGTTGGCCCAGAACTTCGCGTTCAGCCAGTCCGGTACCTGTTTGTATTCGCGCAGGTCGTAGGTGAACAGGGTCAGCACTTGTTCATCTCTGGCGAAACGCTCACTGGCCTGCAGCGCCAGTGAATAGAAATCCGTGGTCTGCCAGCCGCAAGCTTGCAGGTCAGCCAGCACGGCGATGCGGCTGGCGTTGAGATTGCGGATGCCGCCCAGCAGCTCAAGGCCTGCGCGCTTGGAAATGTGTTCCAGACAGTCGACGACCAAGGCCAGGTCAAAGCGCCGGGCAGCAAGCTCGGCGGGCAGCGGGCCGGGCGCCGCGAGGGCCAGTTCGGTCTCCGGATGAGCCTCCTGAAAGGCCTGCAGCGCCGGGAAACTGTCTGCTCCGATCAGCAAAAGCCGCTTGGGCGCATAGCGATCGAGCAGGGCGGCGAGGGCCTGTTGGGGCGTGCGGGTGGAAAAACTGTCGGTCATCAGAATCCCTCAATGTAGCCCGCAAGGTTAGCGCGCCGAACCTTAATGGCCTAGTGCTTGAACTTTTTCATTCGTCGCCCTGACAAAGCGTACGAGTGAAGGCAAAAGGCTATTCAAATAAAGGGACAGATTTTCTTCGATTTTCCGGAAGGCCCAACGCAACCCAGTATTCGCCCCATGTTTATTGCCACGCGCGGCCTCCGTGAAGTTGAAGAATGGCTAAGTGCCGTCTTTACTCCACCCCAGTCGGTTTTAGCCGATACCAAAGGAGAAGAACTGTATGAGCATGATTCGGACAGCGTTACCTCTGATTTTGGTTACCAGTGTATTGACGGGCTGTGCCGGCTTGCAAAAGACCGACTGGCCTCTGTGTGCGGCAGGCGGCGTGCTGAGCGGTGCCGCCATCGGTGCATTTCAGTCCGCCTCCGTGGCAGCGGGCCTGGGCGGCGCGGTCGGTGTGATGGCCGGCGCCTATTGCTGGGTTCACGGCGATGGCGATGATGATGGCGACGGTGTATTGAACAGCGTCGACAAGTGCCCTGATACCCCTAAAGGCACGCCTGTCGATGCAACCGGTTGCCCGATCGTGACGCCAGCGCCAGAACCTGTCGCAGCGCCGGTCGTCCTGCCTAAAGAAGAAATCATCACCATTCGCGATGTGCACTTCGAGTTCAATAAGGCAACGCTGACCCCAGGCGACAAACAGCAACTGGATATGGTTGCGACCAAGCTGAAAACCGAAGCGACGAACGTGCAACTGCACGTCAGCGGCCACACCGACAGCGTAGGCAGCGATGCTTACAACCAGAAACTGTCGGAAAAACGCGCGCAATCGGTGACTGATTATCTGGTCAGCGCAGGCATTGCTCGCAGTGCGTTCGTCTCGGTGGAAGGCGATGGTGAAGCGCGTCCAGTGGCCGACAACAAAACGGCCGATGGCCGTGCGTTGAACCGCCGTGTGGAAATCAAGATCAATCGCTGATCGATGCGTGATCCGGAAAACCCTGCTTCGGCAGGGTTTTTTTATGGCCGCCAGGCGGGACGACGCACGCCTGATCGCGCAGATTTTTGAAATCATCTTCTGGCATAGTCGTTGCTCTGGCCTTACTGTGCGCGAAACGTTTTCGCCGCACGGAAATAAAAAAACAGCAGGGGCGTTTCATGAAGTTGTTCTGGGGGTTGGGAAAAATCCTGACATTGGGGTTCTGGCTGGTCGTACTGGTCAACGCGGTCGTTGTCCTGCCAAACCCTTTTGACGTGTTGATCAAACTGGCGGGCGGCTTTTTATTGCTGACTCACCTTCTGGAAGTGCTCCTTTTCAATGGCAGCTTGCGCGGGCGACCTCATCCGTGGCGCGACCGTCTGCAGATCGTTTCCTTCGGCATCTTTCACCTGCAATCACTCGGTCGCCGTCAGGCGGAGGTTCACCATGCGTAACGCGTTGTTGATGACAGCGGGCCTGCTGTCGGCCCTGAGCAGTTCCTGGGTGATGGCGCAGGCCATCTCGGTGGAGCCGCACTCGCTGATGCGTCTGCCCAGCAACGCCAGCGTGCTGCAACTGGATCGGCTGGAGGTCGCCGATTACGGCACGCTGCTGATCCCCGCCGGCCTGACCGAGGTGAAGGTCGATCAACTGATCATGGGGCATGAGTCACGCATCGCCATCGTGCCGAGTCCACAGCCGTTCAGCCTGCAGGTCAAGCGGGGCGAGCTGGGCAGCGGCGCGCAGATCACGGCGCGCGGCGCGCCGGGCACGTTCGAGAAAGCACCGCTACCAGGTCGCAACCTCACCGTCCGGGTCGAGCAGTTGACGGCCGATCTGCTGTCGATCGACGCTCGCGGCGGTGCCGGATCGCCTGGCTTCGTGGGCCTTGATGGCGGCAACGGCCAGAATCCGGGCTGTACCTGGGGATCAGCCAGTCGCGGTTTCGACGGCGACAACGGCGGAAACGGCCGTGAGGGCGCAGCCGGTGCGCTGGTGCGCCTGGAACTGCCTGCGGCCTTCCCGGATGACCACGTGCAAGTCAATGTTCAGGGCGGAGCCGGTGGCGCGGGCGGTGAAGGCGGTCGCGGCGGCAAAGGTGGCGCCTCCAAGGGCTGCATCGTCTACCGAGCCGATGGCGCGAAGTCGGGCAAGAACGGGGAAAAGGGTCAGTCAGGTGCTCAAGGGGCGGACGGCTCGGTGAGTGTGCGCAAGCTGTAAGCGCGTCACGCGGTCCGACGCTGGGACATTCGGCGCGGGAAACGAGGGTGCTCGTGAACAGGCCGCTGCGAGTCAGCAGCGGCTCTTGAACACGCGCGAGCGCCCTCACGCTGGCGGTCTTGCGTCGGGCTAGAACCCGGGACGTGCCGCCGCAATGGCGATGACGGCGATCCCAACCAGCAGATTGATCCCCAACAGGCGCCGGATCTTGCCCAGCGCCGCGGCGCCATCCGGCCACTGTTCGGCAGCCACGGCCTTTCGCAGCTCCGGCAGGTTGAGGGTCGAGATCCGCAGAAACAGCGCCACCATCACCACGTACAGCCCGATCATTACCTGCACGTAGCGGGGCGCGGTCTGCAGGCCGCTGAAATTGATGTTGATCATGCCGATGCCGGTGACCGGCAGCAGGATCACGGCCCCCCAAACCCAGATAAAGAAGCGCGGAAATACCTGCACCCACAACTTCAGACGCGCCGGGCCCTCGAGGGCGGCGATGACCGCTGGTCGAAGAATCATCCAGGCGAAAAACATTCCTCCTACCCACAGAACAGCCGCCAGCACATGCATGGCGTAGACAAAGGCTACAAGTGACATCAAGAACTCCGATCTGCGCAGAAAGCATTAGCGCGGTATGATAGCCGCCCTCCAGGAACTGGAAATATATCCAGCAGTTTTTTTGTGTTCTTATTCAGCACCCGTGACGCCGAGCCAACGACCCAGCCAATGATCAGCACCGAACTCAAGTCCCAGATTCAGGGCGCCTATTCGCGTTTTCTCGAAGCCAAGAGCCTCAAACCCCGTTACGGCCAGCGTTTGATGATCGCCGAAGTGGCCAAGGTCCTGGGCGACGTGGACACCGACGAGGAAGGCCGGCGTTCGGGCGATCCGGCTGTGGTGGCGGTCGAGGCGGGGACGGGTACGGGGAAAACGGTCGCCTACGCCATCGCCGCGATTCCCACGGCCAAGGCTGCGGGCAAGCGCCTGGTCATCGCCACCGCAACGGTCGCGCTGCAGGAACAGATCGTTCACAAGGACCTTCCTGACCTGATGCGCAACAGCGGCTTGAGTTTCACCTTCGCATTGGCGAAGGGGCGCGGCCGTTACATGTGCCTTTCCAAGCTCGACATGCTCTTGCAAGAGGGCAATGCGCAAAGCGCCACCGCTCAGTTGTTCGAAGAGGAAGGCTTCAAGATCGAGGTGGATGAAGCGAGCCAGAAGCTCTTCACGACCATGATTGAAAAACTGGCGGGCAACAAGTGGGACGGCGACCGCGACAGCTGGCCCCAGGAACTGGCCGATCAGGACTGGGCTCGCCTGACCACCGATCACAGCCAGTGCACCAATCGTCATTGCCCGAATTTCCAGCAATGCGCTTTCTACAAGGCGCGTGAAGGCATGGGCAAAGTCGATGTCATCGTCACCAACCATGACATGGTGCTGGCTGACCTGGCGCTGGGCGGTGGCGCTGTCCTGCCGGATCCTCGCGACACGCTCTACGTGTTCGACGAAGGGCATCATTTGCCGGACAAGGCCATCGGCCATTTCGCTCACTTCAGCCGTCTGCGTTCCACGGCCGACTGGCTGGAACAGACCGCGAAGAACCTCACCAAACTGCTGGCTCAGCACCCGCTGCCCGGTGATCTGGGCAAGCTGATCGAGCAAGTCCCGGAACTGGCGCGCGAGATCAAGACTCACCAGCAATTCATGTTCACGGCCTGCGAACAACTGGCCGACTTCAAGGCCGGCGAAGACATGGAAGGCCGCGAACGTCCGCGTCATCGCTTCGTCGGCGGCGTGGTGCCTGAGCACATGCGCGAGATGGGCATCGAACTGAAAAAGGGTTTCGCGCGGCTGGACGACCTGTTTACGCGCCTGACCGACCTGCTCAAAGAGGGCATGGACGGCGAATCCAACATCGGTATCGCCAGCCATCAGGCCGAAGAGTGGTATCCGCTCTTCGGCAGCCTGCTGGCCCGGGCCCATGGCAACTGGGAATTGTGGACGGCGTTCACCGCCGAGGACCCTGAGAACAGCCCGCCGATGGCGCGCTGGCTGACGCTGGCCGAGAGCGGCTCGCTGTTCGACATCGAAGTCAACGCCAGCCCGATCCTTGCCGCCGAAATGTTGCGTCGCAACCTGTGGAACGTGGCATACGGCGCCCTGGTGACGTCGGCAACGCTGACGGCGCTCGGCAAGTTCGATCGGTTCCGCATGCGCGCCGGTCTGCCCAAGGACGCGGTCACCGCCGTGGTGCCAAGCCCGTTCCACCATGCCGATGCAGGCGTGCTGCGGGTGCCCGATCTCAAGGCCGATCCGCGCAACGCTGCCGAACACACTGCGGCGATCATTCGTGAACTGCCCGATCTCGTGGAGGGCTCGAAAGGCACGCTGGTGCTGTTCTCCTCACGCAAGCAGATGCAGGAAGTGTTCGACGGGCTCGAGCGGGACTGGCGCAAGCGGGTGTTCATTCAGGGCAACCTCTCCAAGCAGGAAACGCTGAACAAGCACAAGGCTCGGGTCGACGGCGGCGATGAAAGCGTGCTTTTCGGCCTTGCCAGCTTTGCTGAAGGCGTCGACCTGCCGGGCGATTATTGCGAGCACGTGGTGATTGCCAAAATCCCGTTCGCCGTGCCCGACGATCCTGTCGAAGCGGCACTGGCTGAGTGGATCGAAGCGCGCGGCGGCAACCCGTTCATGGAAATCGCCGTGCCCGACGCGTCCTTGCGCCTTATCCAGGCGTGCGGCCGTCTTCTGCGCACCGAAAAAGACCGTGGCATCATCACGCTGCTGGATCGCCGTGTGGTCACTCAGCGTTACGGCAAGGCCATTCTCAACGCGCTTCCACCGTTTCGCCGCGAAATATCCTGACGCCTCTCGGGATGAAACGCAGCGGGTCAGGTCTTAACCCGGTCTGCCCGGGCGACTGCACAGCTGCCGCGCGGGCTTCCGAGATTCAGGAGTTCTTGATCGCATGATTCGCCGTTCGCTGTCTGCCGCCCTCGTGACACTGTGCGCAGGATCCGCCCACGCGGCCCCCGATGTGCAGCAGACGCTGTTCAATTTCGTACGCCCTGCCGACGTGGTGCAGGTCACCACGCAGGACGCCAGCCTGCCGCAATCCAATGGTGAGCAGACCGCCGAGGGTGAAGTGCTGCGGCGGGTGACCTTCAATCCGGTCGCAAGACCCACCTTGCGCCTGGCGCCCCAGACCGGCGAGTGGGACTGGAGTGGCGACAGCGCAATGACCTTGCGGCTGCAAAGCGCGATGGATTGGGCGCTGACCTTGTACGTTCAAATCCAGAGCAGTGACGGAAAAGTGCTCAGCAGCCGCGTTGACCTTCCGGCAGGCCCCGCACAAACCCTGGTTCTGCCGCTCAAGGCCAGCTCGCCGCTCAGTCAGGGCATGCGCGCAGGCCCGCCGATGCCGTGGACCTACGAAGGGCGGCGTGTGTTGTTGGCCAATACCGAAGGCGATCTGGACAGCGCGCACGTGGCGTCGGTGACCGTGTCGATGTCCCGGCCCGAAGTCGCCCAGAGCGTGTTGATCGAGAAATTCGGCGTGCAAGAGGGCGATGCGCTGCAACGCGCGGTTTACGGCAATCTGGTCGACGGTTACGGGCAGTACGCTCGTGGCAAATGGCCGGAAAAGATCACCAGTGATGATCAGATGAAGGCGCTGGCGGCCAAGGAGCAACAGCAACTCAAGGGCTGGTTGAAAGAGCGTCCTGCCCATGACCGGTACGGCGGCCTGCTCAAAGGGCCGTCGTTCGAAGCCAAAGGTTTCTTCCGCACCGAAAAGCGCGATGATCGCTGGTACTTGGTCACGCCGGAAGGCCATCCGTTTTACTCACTCGGCGTCAATGCCATTGCCGCCGATGACAGCCAGACCTACATCGAGGGGCGCGAGGGGATGTTCGCCGAGCTGCCGACCAGCAATGATCCTCTTGCGGCGTTCTACGGCAAGGGCGACGACCATCGTGATACCGGCGCCAGCAAGGATCGTCAGTTTGACCGGGGGCGCTGGTTCGATTTCTATGGCGCCAACCTGCAGCGCACCTATGGCCCGGCCAAGTGCGTCGAAGTTGTCTCGCCTGCAGCGCCTGAGCAGGACGACGCCGACAACGAGGAATCGTCCGCCGAGGCATCAAGCGATTCGAACACGTCGGCTCCAGCGGCGCAGACACCTGCCGTGGTGCCGCCCGCCGCCGAGTGCAAACCGGTCATTCTGGACAGCAAACGCTGGGTCGAGCACTCCCTGCAACGCTTGCAGGCGTGGGGATTCAACACCATCGGCAACTGGAGCGAGCCGGCGCTGGAAGGCAACGAAAAGGCCACCAAAGGCCGTGTGCCTTATACATTGCCGCTGTCGATCGTGGGCGATTACGTCAGCATCAGCACCGGCCACGATTGGTGGGGCGGCATGCCCGATCCGTTCGATCCGCGCTTTGCCATGGCCACCGAACGGGCGGTTTCCATCGCTGCCCGCGATCATCGCGACGATCCTTATCTGATTGGCTATTTCGCCGACAACGAACTGGCCTGGGCCGCGCCGGGCGACGATCCGAAAGATCGCTACGCACTGGCTTACGGAACGCTGAAACTGACCACGGATGTGCCGGCCAAGCGCGCGTTCCTCAAGCAATTGCGCGACAAATATCGCAACCAGCAAGGGTTGTCCAAAGCCTGGGGAATCGACCTGCCTGCCTGGGAGCTGATGGAGGACCCGGGTTTCGAGCCGCCACTGCCGAGCGCCGATCATCCTGAGATCGAAAACGACTTCCGTTATTTTCAGCGCGTCTTTGCCGAAACCTACTTCAAGACCATCTCCGATGCGCTGAAGTGGCATGCTCCCAACCATATGCTGCTCGGCGGGCGCTATGGCGTCACGACGCCCGAAGCCATCGAGGCCTGTGCGAAGTATTGCGACGTGCTGAGTTTCAACCTGTACACGCTCAAGCCTCAGGACGGCGTGGACTTTGCCAGATTGCGTGTGCTGGACAAGCCGGTGCTGGTCAGCGAGTTTCATTTCGGCTCTCGTGATCGCGGGCCGTTCTGGGGCGGCGCGATCGAGGTGCCGCGCGAGGAGGACCGTGGCCCGGCGTACGCCAACTTCCTCAAAGCCGCGCTGGCAGAACCCTCCATCGTGGGCGTGCACTGGTTTCAGTACCTCGATCAGCCCGTCACCGGGCGCCTGCTCGATGGCGAAAACGGCCATCTGGGTCTGGTCGGCATTACCGATGTGCCGTATCAAGGTTTCATCGACGCCGTGCGCAAGGCCAATGGACAGGTCGGCGACGTCATGGGCAAGACCCGATAACGGTTTTGATCCGCCGGGTTTCGTCGACAGATCCATTGTCCGGCGAACGCCCCTCGAAGCGTCACGCTGCATCTGACGCCGTGTTGCGGTTCCCAAATCCGCTGATCGCTGGAACAATGCACGGCATTTTGTGAAGCCCCTGATCGGAGAGCGAAACCGTGCAGATTCAAGGTCATTTCGAGCTTCAATTCGAGGCCGTCCGCGAGGCATTCGCGGCGCTGTTCGACGATCAGCAAGAGCGCGGCGCGGCGCTGTGCGTGCAGATCGGCGGAAACACCGTGCTCGACTTGTGGGCAGGCACCGCCGACAAGGACGGCGCCGAAATCTGGCACAGCGACACCATCGCCAACCTGTTTTCCTGCACCAAAACCTTCACTGCTGTCACTGCATTGCAGTTGGTGGGAGAGGGCAAGTTGGATCTCGACGAGCCTGTCTCGCGGCTATGGCCGGAATTTGGTGCTGCTGGCAAGCAGGCCATCACGCTGCGTCAACTGCTGTGTCATCAGGCCGGGTTGCCGGCGATTCGCGAGATGCTTCCGGCCGAGGCGCTCTATGACTGGGACGCAATGACCCGCGCGCTGGCTGCCGAAGAGCCTTGGTGGACACCGGGGCAGGGCCATGGATACGCCGCAATCACCTATGGCTGGCTGGTGGGGGAAATGATCCGCCGCGCCGATGGCCGAGGGCCGGGAGACGCCATCGCGGCGCGGATCTCGAAGCCGCTGGGCCTGGATTTCCATGTCGGATTGCCCGACGCGGAATTTCATCGCGTTGCTCACATCGCCCGCGGCAAGGGCAATATGGGGGATGAAGCAGCACAGCGATTGGTGCAGACCACCATGCGCGAACCGGCTTCGATGACCGCGCGAGCGTTCACCAATCCTCCTTCGATCATGACCAGCACCAACAAACCGGAGTGGCGCCGCATGCAGCAGCCCGCGGCGAACGGTCATGGCAACGCCCGCAGCCTGGCGGGCTTCTACAGCGCACTGCTCGACGGCAGCCTGCTGGAAGCGGAGCTGCTCAACGAGCTGACGCGCGAGCACAGCGCCGGCCAGGACAAGACCCTGCTGACCCAGACGCGCTTCGGCCTGGGCTGCATGCTGGATCAGCCGTCAGTACCTAACGCCACGTTCGGACTGGGCGGCAAATCCTTCGGACATCCCGGGGCAGGAGGCTCGGTCGGCTTCGCCGATCCGGAGCGCGATGTCGCGTTCGGATTCGTCACCAACACATTGGGGCCTTATGTGTTGATGGATCCTCGCGCTCAGCGACTGGTGCGTGTCCTTGGTGAGTGTTTGCAATAACTATCGCTGATAAGTGCTTGTTATACCGACTGTCAGTTAAACCGCCCATATCGGAACCGTAGGGCGGTTTCCTTTTCCAAAACGGCGTTTATGCGTGTTATATGGGCGCTGCTTCGTTCATTTTCTGATCAATTATTTGTGTGGGTCACCCATGTCTGCCAATAAATCTCTCGCATTCGCGCTGTGCATCGCCGTCACCGGCTGTGCGCAAACTCCTCAGGATCAATCGGCGAGCAATGGCCACTGGTGGTCGTTCGGTTCGGGCAAGGGCACCGATGCCGCGCCAGTCAAACCGGCCGCCAGCCCGGTCGCCGCCGAGGTTGCCAAGACGGAAGCTGAAAGCGGCACGCACTGGTACTGGCCATTCGGCTCTGACCATGGCACCACTGAGAAGAAGCCCGAGGTGGCCGCGACTCAACCCGCTGAAAAGCCCGCAGTGGCGAAGGCCGATGATGGCAGCAAGTGGTGGTGGCCGTTCGGCAGCAGCGAAGCGAAAAAAGACGCAGCGCCTGCCATTCCCAAAGTCGATCCGAAGGTCACTCAGGCCTGGCTGGACCAGTACGAGCCACGCGTGCGTGACGCGATCAAGGACAGCAAATTCGAACTCGAGCGCCGCGAAGACGTTCTGGTCGTGACCGCGCCCGTGGACAGCACCTTCAACCCGGACCGGCCCGAGATGCTGCTTCCCGTCAATCTAGGCCCAATCACCCGCATGGCCAAGGTCGTCGAGGGCGATCAGAAAACCGCCATTCTGGTGCTCGGTCACAGCGACGTCGCCAGCGACAGCAACCTGAAAATCAGCCAGCAACGCGCACAATCGGTTGCCGCCATTTTCCGTCTCAGCGGGCTGGAGCGTAATCGCCTGAACCTGCGTGGCATGGGTGCCGTGATGCCGCGAGCGGCAAGCGACAGTGCAACCGGTCGTGCGCTCAATCGTCGAGTGGAGATCATCATGACGCCGCAGGACACCATGGTTGCGCTGATGGCCAAATACAACCTGCCTCCGGCGCCGACCTTGGTCGCTGTGCAGAACGCCAAGCCTGCGTCTGCCCCGGCACCTGCGCCAGCGGCACCGGCCAAGGCTGCAACTCCGGCGAAAAAAGCTGCCGCCGCCAAGGCGCCCGCTGCTAAAAAAGCAGCCGTGAAGAAAGCCGCGCCAACCAAGGCCAAAGCCGCTCCAGCCAAGGCTGCGGCCAAGAAACCCGCTGCGGATGCCCAAGCCAGCAACAACTGAGGTTAATATCGGCGTCCCGCTCATGGATTTCGATTAAGGAAGGCAGTGATGAGCCAGAGTCTGGCCGATATGCGTCGTAACTATGCCCGCGAGGGTTTGACCGAAGCCCAGGCGCCGGATGAGCCGTTCGCACTGTTTCGCCAGTGGTTCGACGAAGCGGTGAAGACCGAGCAGCCGCCGGTTGAAGCCAACGCCATGACGCTGGCGACCGTCGATGCCGACGGTCGCCCTCACTGCCGCGTCTTGCTGCTCAAAGGGCTCGATGCGCAAGGTTTCACCTTCTTCAGCAATTACCTCAGTGCCAAAGGGCAGCAAATCGCTGCGCAGCCTTTTGCGGCCATGACGTTCTTCTGGCCGACCCTCGAGCGCCAGGTGCGGATCGAAGGGCGTGTCGCCAAGGTCACTCACCAAGAGTCCGACGCTTATTTTCAGGTCCGCCCGCTGGGCAGCCGGCTTGGTGCCTGGGCGTCTCCACAGAGCCAGGTCATTGCCAGCCGCGAGGCGCTTGAAGGTCTGCTCAGAGCCACCGAAGAGCGCTTCAGCGACACTCAGCCCACCTGTCCGGATCATTGGGGCGGCTACCGACTGGTCCCGGATCGCATCGAATTCTGGCAGGGACGCCCCAGCCGTCTGCATGACCGCCTGAACTACCGCCTGATCAATGATCGCTGGCAGCGTGAACGTCTGGCCCCCTGACGCTCCGGCGGCAAATCACACGAATCTTTGAATCTATCCAGCACGCCGTCGTCCATAAAAGTAGACGCCGGCGGCTTGCTGTATCGCGCCTGAATAAACGTAAATTATCGGTACAGGACCGTGACATCGGTTGGCGTCGCGGAGTCTAATGGCTACCTGTTCCTTCGGAGATAAAGTTTATGCGTAAGTCTGTTCTGTTGGTCGCTTCGTTCACCGCCATGGCGCTGACGCTGGGCGGCTGCACATCGAGCCTGACTGGCGACTCGTACTCGCGCGATGAAGCTCGCCAAGTGCAGACCGTGCGCCTGGGTACCATCGAATCGTTGCGTCCTGTGAAGATTGAAGGCACCAAGACTCCGATCGGCGCAGGCGCCGGTGCAATCGTCGGCGGCGTTGGCGGTAGCGCAATCGGTGGCGGTCGCGGCAGCATCGTGACAGCAGTGATCGGTGCGGTGGCCGGTGGTTTGTTGGGTTCTGCGGCTGAAGGCGGTCTGACCCGTGCCCAAGGTGTGGAAATCACCGTGCGCGAAGATGACGGCACCATGCGTGCCTACGTTCAGGAAGTACAGGAAAACGAGATTTTCCGTGTTGGCGAACGTGTGCGCATCATGACCGTAAATGGCACGAGTCGCGTGACTCACTAAGCGACGCTTGAAACGCCGAGCAAGGTTCTCGCAATACTTGCTTACAAAAAAACGCCCCGGTCAATCCGGGGCGTTTTTGTTTGCCATGTTCACTCTTCAGGTCACGGTGCAGGCGCTGAAGCGACTGCCTTGCGACTGGCGATTGCGGTGATGCCGTAGCCAATCAGCGCCGCGAGTATCGAACCCGTCAGAATCCCCATCCGGTCCATTCCGGCGAAGATACTTTGCCCTGGCACGAACGCCAGTGAGCCCACGAACAGGCTCATCGTGAAGCCGATTCCGCACAGTATCGACACGCCCAGCACCTGGCCCCAGTTGGCACCCGTTGGCAACGCCGCCATGCCGGTCCTGATCGCCAGCCAGGTCAGGCCGAACACGCCGAGGGTCTTGCCCAGCAGCAGGCCCAGAGCGATGCCCATCGGCACGTGATGGGTGAAGCTTTCAAGGGACATACCGCTCAGCGACACGCCCGCATTGGCGAACGCGAACAGCGGCAGGATGGCGAACGCCACCCACGGATGGAGCCCGTGTTCGATTTGCTGCAGAGGGGAGGGTGCGTCGCGCTGTGTTCTCAGCGGGATGCAGAAGGCCAGGACCACGCCCGCCAAGGTGGCGTGTACGCCGCTTTTGAGGACGCACACCCACAACACCAGCCCGACCAGCAGATACGGCGCAGGCCTGCTGACGCCCAGACGATTCATCACGATCAGTGCGCCGATCGACACTGCAGCCAGGCCCAGCGCGAGGCCCGATAGCTCAGCGGAATAAAACAACGCAATGACAATGATCGCGCCCAGGTCGTCGATGATGGCCAGGGTCATCAGGAACAGCTTCAGTGACACCGGTACGCGCTTGCCAAGCAGTGCCAGAACGCCGAGCGCAAACGCGATGTCGGTCGCCATCGGAATGGCCCAGCCGGACAGGGCAGCAGGGTTGTCTTTGTTCAGCGCCCAATAGATCAGGGCGGGAACCACCATGCCGCCGATGGCCGCGGCACCGGGAAGCACGATCTGGGAAGGATGGGACAAATGCCCCTGAAGCACCTCGCGTTTGACCTCCAGCCCGATCAGCAGAAAGAACAACGCCATGAGTCCATCGTTGATCCACAGGAGCAGTGGTTTGGCGATCTTCAGCGCGCCGATCTGTGCGACGACGGGGACGTCCAGCAGGCCGTTATAGAGCCATGAAAGAGGGGAGTTGTTGATGATGAGCGCGAGCGCTGCTGCTGCGATCAGCAGTAATCCGCCGGCTGCCTCCAGTTGGAAGAAACGTCTGAAAGTATTGCGAACGGGCAAGGTCACGCTCCATGGACATGCGCAAAAGGAGTGACACCCTAACCTCAGTTCTTATTTCTGAAAACAAAAGTTATATTCGATTTGGTTATTAAAAATCGAAGCGTGTTCTGTATACAAATAGATATGAAGATAAGTTACAAAGTGCTACGGGGCTCATCCCGCGTGACTTGTAGGAATCGTTACCAGTATGGGAAAGAAACGACTGTGGGAGCGGACTCGTTGACAATGGTGGATACGACTCATGAAAACAGAGTTGGACGTACCGGCCATTCGCTAACGAATTCGCTCCCACCGGGAGCACCGCTTTCGTTGGATCAGTCGACGATGCCCAACATCCCCTTCGCCAAGGCTTCGGCAATGCGAATGCCGTCGACGCCCGCGGACATGATCCCGCCTGCATAACCGGCGCCTTCGCCTGCCGGGTACAGGCCCTTCACGTTCAGGCTCTGCATGTCGGCACCGCGGGTAATCCGCAGCGGCGAAGAGGTGCGGGTTTCGATGCCGGTGAGCACGGCGTCGGGTTGCGAGAAGCCTTTGATCTGCTTGTCGAACGCCGGCAGCGCTTCACGAATGGCCTCGATCGCGAACGCGGGCAGGGCGTCGGCGAGGTCGGTCAGCTTCACCCCAGGTTTGTAGGAAGGTTCGACTTCTCCCAGAGAAGTCGACGCCTTGCCAGCGATGAAATCGCCGACCAACTGAGCAGGGGCTTCGTAGTTTTCCCCGCCCATGATATAGGCGTGGGATTCCAGCCGCTCTTGCAGTTCGATCCCCGCCAGCGGGCTGCCCGGATAGTCTTCATCAGGCGTGATGCCGACGACGATGCCGGAGTTGGCATTGCGTTCGTTGCGCGAGTACTGGCTCATGCCGTTCGTGACGACGCGGTTGGGCTCCGACGTTGCGGCGACCACGGTTCCGCCGGGGCACATGCAGAAGCTGTAGACCGAGCGTCCATTGCGTGCGTGGTGCACCAGTTTGTAATCGGCGGCGCCCAGTTTCGGGTGACCGGCGTATTTGCCCAGGCGCGCGCGATCGATCAGGCCCTGAGGATGTTCGATGCGGAAACCGACCGAGAACGGCTTAGCCTCCATGTACACGCCGCGGCCGTGAAGCATGCGGAAGGTATCGCGGGCGCTGTGGCCGAGGGCGAGGATGACATGGCGCGACTCGATGCGTTCGCCGCTGTCCAGCTGCACGCCCAGCATCTGACCGTCTTCGATCAGCACATCAGTGACGCGCTGCTGAAAGCGCACTTCGCCGCCCAGCGCCTCGATCTGCTGGCGCATGTTTTCCACCACGCCGGTCAGGCGGAACGTACCGATGTGCGGTTTGCTGACGTAGAGGATTTCTTCAGGCGCACCGGCTTTGACGAACTCGTGCAGCACTTTGCGACCTTGGAATTTCGGATCTTTGATCTGGCTGTACAGTTTGCCGTCCGAGAACGTGCCCGCGCCGCCTTCGCCGAACTGCACGTTGGACTCCGGATTGAGCACGTTCTTACGCCACAGGCCCCAGGTGTCCTTGGTGCGTTGACGAACTTCCTTGCCACGTTCGAGAATGATCGGTTTGAAGCCCATCTGTGCAAGCAGCAGACCTGCGAAAATGCCGCACGGGCCGAAGCCGACGACCAGCGGACGCTCGGTCAGGCCGGCAGGGGCATGGCCCACCACTTTGTAGCTGACGTCAGGTGCAGGACCGATATGCTTGTCGTGGCTCAGGCGTTTGAGCAACGCAGCTTCGTCGCGCACCTGGAAGTCGATGGTGTAAATGAACTGCAACTCGGTGGATTTCTTGCGCGCGTCATAGCTGCGCTTGAACAGGGTGAAATCCAGCAGTTCGTCGCTGCCGATGGCCAGGCGCTGCAAGAGCGCGGCGCGCAGTTCGTCGTCCGCGTGATCCAGCGGCAGTTTGAGTTCGGTGATTCGTAACATTGAGAGGTCCGGTTTCGGGCCGCAGGATCGGCCCGGCAGCGCTACAAGAACCGGCGATTATAAGACAGATTGGACGTCGAGCGTTGGCCGGAGCGACGACCCACAGACAGGTGTCGCTCATCGAGTCAGCGCGGACCTTCAACCACTACGCTCGACGCGCGCAAGGCGATCAATCGTTCCGCATCGCCCCGAAGTACGCACACCCACGCTGAACCTGACCGTTGACCCGCAACTCGGCGGTCAGATGCTGCACCGAACCGTTGACTGGATCGACGCAACGCTGCGGGGCGACGTACAGCTCGACGTGCTGGTCGTTGGCGTCGGTGATCAGGTTGAAACGGCCTTCGGGCATCTGCTCCTCCATGTAGGGAACAGCGAACGGCTCCATGCCCTGACGCTCGAGGACCAGGCCTTTGCCGCTGGCGTTCAGGCTCCATTTCGGGCTATTGCCGCCGGCATGAATGGTCAGGCGCTTGAAGTTGGGGTCTTCACAGGCGCCGCTGGGACGCTCGGCGCGGTATAGCTGGAAAACGTCGGCCTGACCGTCACTGCCTTGGGCTTTGCTGGCGACGAAATTGCCGCGCACGTCGGCGAATGCCATGCCGTTCTTGTCCACCACCGACGCAGCTTCCTGCAGGATGCCGGTGTTGCCTTTGTCAGTCACTGCGTAGCGGCGCTGTTCATTGCAGGGCGAAAAATACAGTTTGCCGCTGTCACCGCTGAGGATGCCTTGCATGCGGATCATGCCGGCGGTGGAAACCTTGTTGTCGGCGGATTGCGAAGGTAGCAACTGGCACCCGGCGAACAGTGGCAGCAGGGCGAACATGAGGATGGAACGAGCAGCGAACATGTGGCGGTCTCCAGACAAGTGCCGCCACGTTACTCAGGCTTCCCGTTCATCACAAGAGGCGATTAACCGAGGTGATAGGTCTGGCCGGTCTGAAGGCCCTCGACGCTTTTTGCGTAGGCCAGCGCGACATCGGCCGCGGGAACCGGCTTGTAACCGCGGAAGTATGGCGCGTAGCTGCCCATGGCCTCCACCAGCACGGTCGGGCTCACGGAATTGACCCGCATGCCACGCGGCAACTCAATGGCGGCCGCTCGCACGAATGCGTCGATTGCACCGTTGACCAGGCTCGCCGACGCGCCTTTGGCGATCGGGTCGTGGCTCAGAACGCCTGTGGTGAAGGTGAATGAGGCCCCGTCGTTGGCGAACTCGCGGCCGATCAGCAGCAGATTGACCTGACCCATCAGCTTGTCGCGAAGCCCCAGCGCAAAGGTGTCTTCCGTCATTTCAGCGAGCGGTGCGAAGGTGACATTGCCCGCCGCACAGACCAGCGCATCGAAAGAACCCGTCCGTTCGAATAGTTTGCGAATCGATGCGCTGTCACTAATATCGACGTGCTCATCCCCACGGGTTCTGCCGATGCGGACGATTTCGTGGCGCGGCGCCAGTTCTTTCTCGATGGCTGAGCCGATGGTCCCGCCAGCGCCAATCAGTAAAATTTTCACGATGCAGTTTTTCCGTTCAGAGGATCAGGTGCACAGTGTGAGTCGCGTTTTCCCACCGATAAATGGCCTGAACGGCAACCCCGGTTTGCGAAAAAGGAAACAATCATGAGCGAAATGGACGACCTGGCAGCGTTCGCGATGCTGGTTGAGGCCAATAGCTTCACGTTGGCCGCGCAATGGCTGGACACCAGTACCAGCCAATTGTCCAAGCGCATCAGCAAACTGGAGAAAAGCTACGGCGTGACGTTGCTGCACCGCACCACGCGCAGTCTGACGCTGACATCAGCCGGTGCCATCTTGCTGCCTGAGGCGCGGGCGTTGCTGGCGCAGCGTGACCGGGTGCGCGATGCCATGGCATACCTCAGCGAGAGTCTGGTGGGGACCGTGCGCCTGACCGTTCCGGTGTCGCTGGGCGAAACCTTTTTCGAAGGGCTGCTGGGTGAGTTCGCCAAGACTTATCCGGACGTGCAGGTGGAACTGGATCTGAACAATCAGTTTCGCGACATGCGCCGAGACGGGTTCGACCTGGGCATCCGCTCCAGCGTAGGAATAGATGAGCGGCTGGTGGCCAAACCGCTGTTGTCCTTGCAGGAACTCACTTGCGCCAGCCCCGAATACCTGGCCGAACACGGCAAACCACAGTCGCCGGACGAACTGCGCTTGCATCGTTGCCTGCTCAACAGTCATTACGCGGGGCGCGAAACGTGGGCGTATCACCAGAACCACGAACTGACCCGGGTGAACGTGCGGGGTACGTTTGCCAGCAATCACTATGGTCTGTTGAAAAAGGCGGCGCTGGTCGGCGCCGGTATTGCCCGGCTGCCGTCCTATATGATCCACGATGAGCTCAATGACGGCCGGCTGATCTGGCTGCTGCGCGACTATCAGACGCCGGTGTCGTCGCTGTATCTGGTGCATCCGTTTGAAGGGCATCTGCCGAGAAGGATTCAGGTGATGGCGGATTACCTGACGCAGTGGTTCGAGCGGAGTACGGCGGCGTTGGAACGACTGGGTCACGTTTAGAATAGCGGCCGCCGGTGCCGTTTTTCGGGTTCACCTCTTCGCTGCCCCTACCCGAAATGGTTGGAGCGTGGCTTGTCCCGCGATCGGCTGCGCAGCAGGCGCAAAACCGGTCACCTCGGAGTATCAGGCAAACCGCATTCACAGGATTGGCTGCCGGTCCCCGGCAGATCGCGGGACAAGCCACGCTCCTGCACCTTCTGTAATAGTGGCCCTGCGTGGATCCGATGGTGCTGATTCCGCCAGAAGAAAGCGCGATTGCCCGCAATCCGGAATCCAATAAAAAAGGCCCCAGAAGGGGCCTTTCTATACTTTTCAGAACGCCGGATGGCAGAGATTCAGCCCCCCAAATACGCATCCCGCACTTTCGGATCAACCAGCAACTCAGCCCCCGAACCTTGCATCACCACCCGGCCGTTCTCCAGAACGTAGGCGCGGTCGGCGATTTTCAGGGCCTGGTTGGCGTTTTGCTCGACCAGGAACACGGTGACGCCGTCACGCCGCAGCTGTTCGACGATCTCGAAAATCTGCTGAATGATGATTGGCGCCAGACCCAGCGACGGTTCGTCGAGCAGCAGCAGTTTGGGCTTGCTCATCAGCGCGCGGCCGATAGCGAGCATCTGCTGTTCGCCGCCGGACATGGTGCCGCCGCGCTGATGGAAGCGCTCTTTCAGACGCGGGAACAGGGCCAGAACTTTGTCCATCTGCTCCTGATAATCGCCCTTGTCCGTGAAGAAACCGCCCATGGCCAGGTTTTCCTCGACGGTCAGCCGGGCAAACACGCGGCGGCCTTCCGGCACCACCGCGATGCTCTTGCGCATGATCACCGACGACTCCAGACCGACCAGTTCTTCGCCCATGTAACGGATGCTGCCGCTGTGCGCACGCGGCGACCCGCACAAGGTCATCAGCAACGTGGATTTACCCGCGCCGTTGGCGCCGATCAGGGTGACGATTTCACCCTGCTGAACATCGATGCTGACGCCGTGCAGCGCCTGAATCTTGCCGTAGAAGGTGGAAACGTTGTCGAACTGCAGCATTTACGCTTCCCCCAGGTAGGCTTTGATCACTTCAGGATTGTCACGGATCTGCTCGGGCGTGCCATCAGCCAGAGGCGTGCCCTGGTTGATCACCACGATGTGGTCGGAAATGCTCATGACCAGCTTCATGTCGTGCTCGATCAGCAACACCGTGGCGTTGTGCTCGTTGCGCAACACGCCGATCAGCGCTTTCAGATCCTCGGTTTCCTTGGGGTTCAGACCGGCTGCCGGTTCATCGAGCATGAGGATGCGCGGGCGCGTCATCATGCAGCGGGCGATTTCCAGACGGCGTTGCTGACCGTAGGCCAGCGTGCCGGCCGGGCGGTTGGCGAACGCTTTCAGATCGACCGCCTCGAGCCAGTGCTCGGCGTATTCCATGGCCTCGCGCTCGCTTTTGCGGTACGCCGGCGTCTTGAACAGGCCCGACAGGAAATTGGTGTTCAGGTGCCGATGCTGAGCCACCAGCAGGTTCTCGACAGCGGTCATTTCCTTGAACAGGCGCACGTTCTGGAAGGTGCGCACCACGCCTTTGCGCGCGATCTCGTGACCGGCCAGGCCTTGAATCGGCTCGCCGTCCAGCAGGATCGTGCCCGCCGTCGGTTTGTAGAACCCGGTGAGGCAGTTGAAAACGGTGGTCTTGCCGGCGCCGTTAGGGCCGATCATCGACACGACCTGTTTCTCTTGCACAGTCAGACCCACGCCGTTGACCGCCAACAGGCCGCCAAAGCGCATGCTCAAGCCAGAGGCTTGCAGAAGTGGACGGCTCATCAGCGCTCCCCCTTGAGTTTCATGACGGGACGCTGCATTGGCAGGAAGCCCTGAGGACGCCAGATCATCATCAGCACCATCAAGGCGCCGAAGCCAAGCATCCGGTATTCACTGAATTCGCGGAGCAGTTCAGGCAACAGGATCATCACGACCGCTGCCAGAATCACGCCCAGTTGCGAGCCCATGCCACCCAGAACCACGATCGCGAGAATGATCGCCGACTCAAGAAAGGTGAACGATTCCGGGGTGATCAAGCCTTGGCGCGCCGCGAAGAAGCTGCCGGCGAAACCGGCGAACGCCGCGCCCAGGGTAAAAGCGGAAAGCTTGATCACGGTCGGGTTCAGACCCAGCGCGCGGCAGGCGATTTCGTCTTCGCGCAACGCTTCCCACGCACGGCCGATCGGCATGCGCAACAGGCGGTTGATCACGAACAGTGCCAACAGTGCGAGTAACAGCGCGATCAGGTAGAGAAAGATCACCTTGTTGATGGAGTTGTATTCCAGGCCGAAATACTCGTGGAAGGTCTGCATGCCTTCCGCCGCTTTGCGCTCGAACGTGAGGCCGAACAGCGTCGGTTTTTCGATGTTGCTGATGCCGTTCGGGCCGCCGGTGATGTCGGTCAGGTTACGCAGGAACAGGCGAATGATTTCACCGAAGCCCAGCGTCACGATGGCCAGGTAATCGCCGCGCAGGCGCAGTACCGGGAAGCCCAGCAGGAAGCCGAACGTCGCCGACGCCAGGCCCGCCAGCGGCAGACAGACCCAGAAACCCAGGCCGAAATAGTGTTGCAGCAGGGCATAGGTGTAGGCGCCGACGGCGTAGAAGCCGACATAACCCAGGTCCAGCAGGCCGGCCAGGCCGACCACGATGTTCAGGCCCAGGCCCAGCATCACGTAGATCAGGATCAGCGTGGCGATATCCACCGCGCCGCGGGAGCCAAAGAATGGCCAGATCAGTGCGGCGATGACGATCGCGCCGAGGAACCAGCGCTGCGTCGACGGCAGGGTCAGGAAGTTGCTGGCCTTGTCCGACACCAGTTGCCTTTGCGGGCGCGAACGCCACATGGCGCTGATCTGCTCGTTGAACAGCACGCGCAGGAACATCAGCAGGGCGGCGGCGAAGATCACCAGCACGGTGGTGGTGCTCGCACCGACGACCGCGAGGTTGACCCCGACGATGTCCAGTTTCAGCCCGAGGATCGGGTAGGCGACGGCCAGCACCAGCACTGCGCTGAAGAGGGCCGATTTGAGATTTCTGGTCATACTTTTTCAACCTCCGGACGGCCGAGCAGGCCGGTTGGCCGGAACAACAACACCAATACGAGAAGACCGAACGCCACCACATCCTTGTACTGATCGCCGAAGATATCGGCGCCAAACGCTTCAGCCACACCCAGCACCAGACCGCCGAGCATCGCGCCCGGGATGCTGCCGATACCGCCCAGAACCGCTGCGGTGAAGGCTTTGATGCCGACCAGAAAACCTGCGTTGGGGTTGATCACGCCGTACTGCATGCTCAGCAATACCGCTGCGACCGCCGCCAGCGCTGCGCCGATGACGAACGTCAGGGCGATGATGTTGTTGGTATTGATACCCAGCAGGTTGGCCATCTTGATGTCTTCGGCGCAGGCGCGGCAGGCGCGGCCAAGGCGCGAACGCGAGATGAACCAGGTCAGGCCGAGCATCGCCAGCACGGTGACGATGAAAATCAGGATCTGCATGTACGAGATCACGACTTCATGGGTGCTGGCGCTGCCGAACACGAAGTTGCCGGGAATCAGGTTCGGGATCGATTTGTCTTTGGAGTCCTGCGACAACAGCACGGTGTTCTGCAGGAATATCGACATGCCGATCGCGGAAATCAGAGGGATCAGACGGTTGCTGCCGCGCAAGGGACGGTAAGCGACGCGCTCGATGGCATAACCGTAGGCACTGGTCACCACGATGCTGGCGACGAAGGCCGCCGTGATCAGCAACGGAAGGTTGTCCAGACCCAGCATGGTCAGGCCCGCCAGGGCGATGAACGCCACGTACGAACCGATCATGTACACCTCGCCGTGGGCGAAGTTGATCATGCCGATGATGCCGTAGACCATCGTGTAGCCAATGGCGATCAGGGCATAAGTGCTGCCAATGGTCATGCCATTAACCAGCTGTTGGAAAAAATGATAGAGATCTATCTCGGGCATTGCCGCGCTCCTAAAAACCTTCTCGGTGTTTCACTGGTGAAGTCTTTTTCCCGCTCGCGCGTCGTGATCTACGTCCGCGTTCGGCACGAGCCCAGTGATTCACTGGTGCGGTTTCAAGATGTTCAGGTGTCGGGACTCTTGTGAAATCCGTCGGCCTCGTAAAACAAAGCCCACTGCGGTTGCAGTGGGCTCTGGGTTCAACATGAGGCGTGTGATTACTTCACAGGGGCTTCAGTCTTGGTGCCATCTTTGTGCCAGGTGTAAACGACGAATTTGAAGTCTTTCAGGTCACCCTTGGCGTCGAAAGACAGATCGCCGGTAGGGGTCTTGAAGGTACCGGCGTGGATGGCGGCAGCCACTTTGGCGGTGTCTTCGGACTTGGCAGTCTTGATGGCCTCGGCGATCACTTCAACAGCGGCGTAGGCCGGGAACACGAACGGACCGCTCGGGTCTTCTTTCTTCGCTTTGAAGGCATCTACCAGCGCCTGGTTCGCAGGATCCTGATCGAAGGATTTCGGCAGGGTCACCAGCAGACCTTCGGATGCATCCTGGGCGATTTGCGAGATGGACGCGTTACCCACGCCTTCCGGACCCATGAAGCCGGCTTTCAGGCCTTTTTCCTGTGCCTGACGCAGAATCAGACCCAGCTCAGGGTGGTAGCCGCCGTAGTAGACGAAGTCGACGTTGGCTTGCTTCATTTTGGCGATCAGCGAGGAGAAGTCCTTGTCGCCGGCATTGATGCCTTCGAACAGGGCAACTTTCACGCCGTCTTTTTCCAGTGTCTGTTTGACGGCGGTGGCGATGCCTTCACCGTACTGCTGTTTGTCGTGGATGACCGCAACGATTTTCGGCTTGACCTGTTTGGCGATGTACTCGCCGGCGGCCGGGCCCTGAGCGCTGTCCAGGCCGATGGTGCGGAAGACCATTTTGTAACCACGGGCGGTGATTTCCGGGCTGGTTGCAGCCGGGGTCACCATGATGACGCCTTCGTCTTCGTAAATGTCGGACGCTGGCTGAGTGGAGCTGGAGCAGAGATGGCCGACCACGAATTTCACGCCGTCGTTGACCACTTTGTTGGCGACCGCGACCGCTTGTTTAGGGTCGCAGGCATCGTCGTAATCAACGGCTTCAAGCTTCTTGCCGTCGATGCCGCCTTTGGCGTTGATTTGCTCGATGGCCATCTTGGCACCGCTGAACTGCATGTCGCCGTATTGGGCAACAGCGCCGGTTTTAGGGCCAGCGATGCCGATCTTGATGGTATCAGCTGCGAACGAATGGCTGGCAACCCCCGCCAGAACCAGTGCGGCAAACAGCTTGGAAATCTGATTAATACCCTTAGTCATGATGCTCCACTCTTGCGTTGTAGTTTTTATAATCCTGACGGCCAAAAGCTGCAGGACCGGATTGATTTATCCAGGCCACACCCCCGGCAACTGTACCGGAACAGTTTAGAGCGCCGGTCGAGCGCTTGAAAAGCTGGCTGCAGGGGGCAATACCTGTTGATGTCGCTTAATCGAAAGAAAGATACACAATCAAGCCGGTCGATCAGGCGAACCGGTCGTTCAATCTATCGGCTTGAGCGAAGTTCTCTGCAATCAATCACTTGAATCCAGGTTTGTCCGTATGAAGTGCAGCGGTATCATTACGCCGATTTTCAATACGGTGAAACCCATGACGCAAGAACCTAGCACCCTCTATGCCAAGCTGCTTGGCGAAACGGCTTCGATCACGTGGAAAGAATTGCAACCATTCTTTGCCAAGGGTGCCCTGTTGTGGGTCGAGCCCTCGCAGGATTTGATCGCCGTGGCGCAGGCATTTGCCGAGAATGACGAGGCAAAGGTGGCGGCCTGGCTGGAAGCGGGCGAGGTCGGCAAGGTCTCTGAATCAAAGGCTCTGGACTTGCTTGAGCGTGATCCGGCGCTGTGGGCGGTGGTCGTTGCACCCTGGGTGTTGATCCAGGAAAGGGCATGAGGAGGATTTGAGCGCTGTTTTGGTGCGCTGGATGATGGCAAAGTGGGTAGGTCGGTAACCTTGGGTTGGCTCTGGATTGTTACTCTGATGCCCTGGCGGGCCTGTCGCGAGCAAGCACACGCCTACATTTGTTGCAATGTGCCATGGCTTGATAGACCGAGTTGCTAGCCTTTAAAAGCTCAAACCTCGATCTATCAGAATGCGGTTCGTTGCAGAGAATGCAGGAGTGAGCCAACTGTCTTTAACGCCCCTTCGATCAACGGCGTAATACCCGACGCTTTCCCGGCTGAAGGCGGTCCTACGAAAAACTTGCAGCGTCTGTAGGACCGGCTTTAGTTGGGAAGAGGCCGGTGCATGCCAAGCAGATGGAGCGTCTGGAATTTAGTCTTCGCGGGCAAGCGCGTTCCTACGGGAGTGGGGCGTGCCCGGAGAGTTCGGGAATACCCGGAGATCTCTGTAGGAGTGAGCTTGCTCGCGATCAGGCCCGAAGGGCATCAGTTTGGCGATATCAAGCCAAACCCTTCAATTCAAATACCCCGTCTTCCCCGTGTGCTGATTCAGCGAGATCACCCGGGTCTTGCCGATCCGGTGACGGTAGATTTCGCGCAGGTATTTAACGGCCTTTTTCACACTGTCGCGGGAGATCCGGATGTCGTTGATCGAGACGAAGCGTTCCTTGTCGTCGATCAGCTCCCGGTACTTCTTCTCGTACATCGGCTTGATCGCGTACCAGTTGGTGTCGAGGATCTTCGCCGGGTTTTCGTATTCGTTGAGCAAGTCGTCGATGCGGTTCTCGTCGAATTCGTCGCTCATGATGAAGTCCAGAATCGAGTTGTCCAGCGTGTCGTCGAAGCGATACGGCTGTTTGGCAAAACAGCGTTTGATGAAGGCTACGATCAGCGTCAGGAAGTCGTCCGACAGGCACGGGCTTTTGGCGATCAGGGTGGTCAGCGACAGGTTCGCCGAGGCGCCGATCACCAGCGCATAGCGCTTGAGCGTGGTGTTGGGGAACAGGCTGTTGAGGTGCGTCTTGAGCCGGTTAAGGTCCATGTACGACAGCTTGTAGTCCTTCGGCAGCGAGACGATCGACACCACCGACGAGCAATTCTTGAAGAAATGCAGATCGTGCAGCGCTGCGGCGTCATACCCCGATGCCTTGTACTGCTCCAGGGCCGCGCGATAACGCCGCGACTCGATCGGCAAGAGGCTGATCCCCTCAATCGCCTGAGTCATCTTGTTGAAGTGCGGCAGGTCGATCGAGCGGAAGAACAAGTCGTCGATGTCCAGCCTTGGCGGCTCTTTCTCGAAGATTTTCAGCTTGTCCGAACCTTGGGACGGGGTTTCCGGGACGACCGATTCGGCGTAGGCAATCGCGACCGGGCCGGCCAGACTCATGAACAGATCGTTGGCGTCCAGGCGGATGGTTTCACCGATGTCGATGCCCGCGCGCCGGAAGTAATTCTGGTCGTAGTCGGTGGTCACCGCCTGAGCCGTCAGAATGTTGAAGATTTGCTGTGAGATGTACTGGTTGGCGTGCCGCTCCATGGCGTTGACATCGATGTTCTCGATGGTGCCATCGTCGCTTTCTTCCGCGTACCGCATGATGTCGTTGGAGATCAGCATCATTGCGTTCCAAGGGCGGATGCGCCCCATGACACTGGCTTCGCTGCTGTCTTCGTTCTCGAAGTTGTACGAGAAGTCCCATTCTTCAGCCAGATACTTGCACAGCAGCCGCCCGGCGTTGATATGCAGCGCTTCGGACATTTCGCTGCGGTGGTCGGAAATGTTCGGCAGCACGCAGATGCCACTGGTGAAAATCGGCTCGAAAACGAATGAGCGGCCGCGCTTGCCATCGTTTTCACTGGCCGGTTTGGTGTCGAACGTTTTGTTCATGTACGAGAATTGCTGGGCCAGGCCGAACTCCGATGCCATGCCCGAACCTGTACCGCCGCCGGCGCTGAAGATGTAGAAATACAGCCGCGACTGGTTGGCCTTGATCCCGCACGAGTCGATCAGGTAGGAGTGGATCAGTTTCCAGTCGGCGCTGGAAAAGTGCTCGGTGTCCTTATTCAGGATGATCTTGGCCAGATACTGGCCCAGGATCGGCGCGTTACCGGCGCCACCGGCGTGGACCTCGGACAGGTCCATGATCTTCATCTTGCTGTAATCCTTGATGAAGCCGCTTTTTTCGCCCTTGCGCGAGAAACGGATGCGTCCGGCGATGTCTTTGTCCAGATCGCCCAGCATCACCAGCGGTTCGACCAAAAACACCGGTTTGCTCGACTTGTTCTGGACCAGCCGCAAATTGTTGCGAATCCAGCGCGCGGGGCTGTAGCCCTTGTCGTCGCGCAGGCGGTCATCGTTGTTCAGCTGGTTCAGATAAAACTTGCGGGCGTTGTACACCAGTTCCGCGACATCCAGTGCGATGTTGGAGCCGCAACGGCCCAGGCCGATCAGGCAGACCGAGGGGAACTGCTGATCGCTGCGGTTTTCGGTGTCCTCGAAATGCATCGAGGGTGGAAACACCATATCCCGCAGGCCATCGAGGTTGTCGAGAATGCGGTCGGTGTCGGTTTCAGTGAAATACAGGTAGGACTGCGCGGGCGCTGCCTGAGGCCGGTAGTGCCCTTGGGGCACGACGCTGTGTTCGCTGATTACGTTCTGCAGAAGTTCGGATACAGCGCCTGCTGCCTCGGTTTTATTGGTCATCGCACGCCATGCCTGTGGGATGACGCCGAAATGTCATCGCGCCATCATCAAAAGAGAACCCGACTGTACAGCGGGATATCGGCCACGAGCGATAGGGTCGAACCCTAGCCCTGCCTAAGGGAATCCCTCGGGTCATCGGCGACGAACGGTCGTTCTTGAATCAGGAATGGCGCAAGGCCACGTGGTTGAGCCCTGGTTCACATTTCCATCGGGCGATTCAGCGCATCGGCTGGGCGCCCGATCGGTCCGTTGAGGCGGCTTTCACGTCGCTGACGGCGAGCTGCGCGCCGTGGTTCTCGACCGCAAGCTTCAAGGCATCGAGCATGTGCGTCGACGGCGACAGGTCCGAAGGACGACGCAGGTTGAGCTGCTGCACCAACGGCCGCAACTCGCTCAGCGGGGCGGGTTTGCTGAACAGGTAGCCTTGCACATAGTCGCAGCCGTACTGGCTGAGAAATGCCAGTTGCGCCGGGTTTTCCACGCCTTCGGTGACGACCTTCAGGTGCAGCGTGTGGGCCATCAGAATGATCGCCTGCACGATCTCCATGTCCTGAGGTGAAGCGGGAATGTCGAGGATGAACGAGCGATCGATCTTCACCGTGTCCAGCGGCAGACGTTTGAGATACGCCAGCGACGAGTAGCCCGTGCCGAAGTCGTCGATCGACAACGACACGCCCAGTTTGCGGATTTCCTTGAGCAACAGAATCGTATTGCTGATGTTGCCCATGAGCGCGTTTTCAGTGACTTCCAGTTCCAGCCGGTGAGGAGCGACTGCCGCGTCTGTGAGTGCAGCGGCGACCTCATCGACCAGCTCATCTCGCGCCAGATTGAGCGCTGAGCAATTGACGGCAATGATCAATTTTTCGAAGCCCGGCGCCGTGAGCTGGCTGAGGTCGCGACACGCGCGGCGCAACACCCAGTTATCCAGTTCGGCGATCAGGCCATTGTTTTCCGCGATGCCGATGAAGCGGTCCGGCGTCAGCAGGCCGTGGCCAGGGTGGTCCCAGCGCACCAGCGCTTCCAGCTTGGCGACATGCCCAGTGCGCAGGTCGACGATGGGCTGGTAATACAGCTGCAGGCCACTTTCTTCACGTAATGCAGCGCGCAACTCCTCTTCCAGCAGCAGCTCCAGGCTGGCTTTGGTCTTGAGGTTGGGACTGAAGAAATGAATGCTGTTGCGGCCATGCCCCTTGGATTGATACAGCGCCAGATCGGCGTGTTTGAGCAACTCTTCAGAGGTTTCGCCATCCTCGGGGTAGACGCTGATGCCGATGCTGGTCGTCATGACCATTCGCCTGCCTGACAGCGCAATCGGCTCCTTCATCTTGTGCATCACTCGCTGGGCGAGGTGCAGGGCTTCGTCGGGCTCGTGCAGCGCGATCAGGATGCAGAATTCATCACCACCGAAACGCGCGACCACATCGCCGGTGCGTGTGGCGCCGCGAATGCGTTCGGCAATGACCTTGAGCAGATCATCGCCAGCGTCATGGCCGAGGCTGTCGTTGATGCGCTTGAAGTGGTCGATGTCGAGGAACATCACAGCCAGTCTGCCTTGGGCTTGCTGCTGCTCGATCAAACGCTCGGCAAATACCTGATTGAAGCCACGCCGGTTGATCAGGTTGGTCAGCGCGTCGTAATGCGCGACTTGTTGCAGGGAGATCCGGGCCTGATCGAGCTGGCTGAGCAAGGCATTGACCCGGCGCAGGTCGCGATCCCTGCTCTGCAGCTTTTTGTCGGCGAGCGCCGCGCTGACGCTTCCGGCGATGATCAGCAGCACGATCAGGGCGATGGTCAGGCTCAGTTCCAAGGTGTTTTGAGGGTCGGGCGCCTGTATCTGTGCGTCGACCGGAATGGCCAGGCGCAGCGACCACATGCCCATGAAGTGCGTGAAGACAATGCCGGCACCCAACACCAGACTGGCGCCGTATTTGAGTAACTGATGGCGCGCGCCGCTGCCTTGCCGCAGGCGGATTGCAAGCACCAGCGCGGTCAGGCTGGCGACAATGGCGATCAGGATCGAAGCAAAACAACGGACGGGTTCGTAATACTGCGTGGCGTGGGAACGCATGGCCGACATGCCGACGTAATGCATGCTGGCAATGCCCAGGCCCATGAACACGGAGGCGACCACATACTGCACGATAGTGAGCTGGTCGTGGCTCAACGCTTCCATCGCCACCATGCCCGCGATCAGCGCGATCATCAACGACACCACGGTGACGGACAGGTCGTAATGCATCATCAACGGGGTCTGGAAGGACAACATGCTGATGAAATGCATGGCCCAGATGCCCACTGCCAGGCACAAGGCCCCGAGGCTGCGCCAGCGAATCCTCGCGTGGGCGTCTTCGACATGCCCGATCCGCTCGGCAATGTGCAGCGTCGCAAAACTGGCGGCGCATGCCACGAGGTAAGCAAGTCCCACCAGCATGGGGTTGTGACTGCAGTCCATCAGCAACCGGCTGTCCGCCGGCAACGCGGCGAGAAAATGCAAACCCAGCCAATCCATAGCGTGCCCTATCTGTCCATTACTACGTAACCACGGCCTTAAAGACCGATGGCACTTTGCAATGATTATAGAGAGCGGCCGGTTTTAAACAGCTGTTCGGGGACGGACGTGCCAACTATTTTGGAATAACAGTAATCGCTAAACGTTCTAAGCGATGGCAGCCACTTCAAACACAGACGGGCCGCTCTCATGCATCAGCGAAGGGGCTGCGATCGGCGCCAGGCCAAACGCGGCGCGCGCGGCGTCGCAGTCCGGATTGTGCTGACCATCCGTCCAGGACGCGTCGAATTCGCGGCAGGTGCTCGAGCGCTGAGCATAAATCGAACAGCTCACGCCTTTGCCCACTTCGCCTTCCAGCGCAGTGCAACGAACGTTTTTGCAGTCGGTGCCGAGCATCGCCACGCGGCTCGGGCTGATGCTGCTCACCCATTCATCAGGCACCGTGCCGCCCGCCGACGTGCATTCGCCCCAGAAGAAAGACACGCGAAAATGCGAACAGCAGGCACCACAATTCAGGCACGGACTGACATCGGACATGACGGTAACCGAAAGGAAAGAGTAGGGGATTTGGGGCACAACGGCTGGCTATTCTAGGCTTTCCGTTGGCGGTGGGAAGTGGGGGCGAAAGATATATTTCGGCGTGTTTCCGGGGGACGTAACGTCGCTCCGTGACACATGGGGATCGCGCGGCTGAGTTCGCGCGCAGCCCCCGTAGCGTTTGGGCTTGAGCATTTGAGTCCGCAGTTTCAGGCCCGTGCAATGGCTGGGTATCAGCCTTGCGAATGATCAGGGACAGCGCGTCTTTCCATGACTAGATTTGCAGCTCCAGGTGTGAGCAGTGTCTGGCCCCCACAACAATAAGAGAGTTCGGCGCATGGACCATTCGACTCAGGCAAGGAACGCGTGGCGCGTTCTGTTTCTGCTGTTTCTCGCCAATCTGTTCAATTTCTTCGACCGAACCATCCCGGCAATCATCATTGAGCCCATCCGCAAGGAATGGCTGCTCAGCGATTTTCAACTCGGCATCATCGGCACCGCGTTCACGCTGGTTTACGCCATCGCCGGTCTGCCGCTGGGGCGCATGGCGGACAATGGATCGCGGCGCAAGCTGATGGGCTGGGGGCTTGCGGTGTGGAGCGGGTTGACGGCCGTCAATGGGCTGGTCGGCAACTTCTGGGCGTTCCTGCTGGTGCGCATGGGCGTCGGTATCGGCGAGGCCAGTTACGCCCCCGCCGCCAATTCGCTGATCGGTGATCTGTTTCCGGCCCATCGTCGTGCTCGAGCGATGGGCATCTTCATGTTGGGCTTGCCGCTTGGGCTGTTATTGGCATTCTTCACCATCGGCGCGATGGTGCAGGCGTTCGGCAGCTGGCGAGCGCCATTTTTCATTGCTGCTGTGCCGGGCCTGGTGCTGGCCGTGTTCATGTTTTTCATCAGGGAGCCGGCCCGGGGCGCTGCGGAAAGCGTGGCGATGTCCCAGGAGAAAATCGACAAGCCGATCCGTCGGGTGCTGTCCATTCCGACGTTTCGCTGGCTGGTGCTGGCCGGACTGGCCTTCAACTTCGCGACCTATGCGTGCAACTCGTTCATGGTGCCCATGCTGCAGCGCTACTTTCTGCTGCCCTTGCAGGAAGCGGCGATGGCCACGGGCATGATCGTTGGTGTCACTGGCCTGATCGGGCTGACCGCAGGCGGCTGGGTTGCGGACAAACTGCATCAGCGCTGGACCAACGGCCGCCTGATGTTCGCCGCATTGAGCATGGTGGTGGCGACGCTGTGCACGGGATACGCCTTGCATTCGGGGCGTATCGAGATCGGCGTTTTTGTTGGCGTGTTCAGCCTGGGCTGGCTGTTTTCCTACAACTTTTACACCTGTGTCTACACCGCAATCCAGGATGTCGTACAGCCGCGATTGCGCGCGACGGCGATGGCGCTGTTCTTTGCCGGGCTGTATTTGCTGGGCGGAGGTCTGGGGCCGGTGGTTGTCGGACTGCTCTCAGACCATTTCGCTCATTCGGCGATGTACGCCGCGCAGGCCGAGCAGATGACCGAGCCGTTCAAGGCTGTCGGGTTGCATGACGCGATGTATCTGATTCCAGTGGCGCTGTTCTTCGCGCTGGTGTTTCTGGTGCGGGCGTCGAAATGCTTCAGCCGCGACGCGCAGCGGATGAGGGAAGGGATGGTGGCGGACGAGCCAGTGGGGCTGGGGGTGAAGCCGTCGGTGGCGTGATTTTCCGGTGTTCTACGGACCTGTAGGAGCGCGGCTTGTCCCGCGATCGACCGGGAACCGGTCGCAGAACCAAGCGGCACAGTTGTATCTGATACACCGTGCCCTCTGGTTTTACTTCCGCCTCGCGGAAGATCGCGGGACAAGCCACGCTCCTACAAAGGTTTGTGTTCGCCGCATTTGCGGCGAGGTGGTTTAACCCGCCACCAACACCCGAATCGCTTCCAGGCGCAGCGCGGCTTTGTCGAGCATGGCCAGACCTTGTTCGCGCTGTTCACGCAGGGCCGTCAGTTCGCTGTCGCGCACCGTCGGGTTCACGGCTTGCAGAGCGGTCAGACGTGCCAGCTCTTCATCGGTATCGGCAGCCAGACGACGCTGCGCCTCGGCCACGCGCTCGGCATGTTTGGGCGCGATCTTGCTTTCCGCCGCATTGATCTGCGGGTTGAGCACATCGCGTTGTGCCTGGATGAACTTGTTGGCGCTGGCCCGTGGCACGCTTTCGAGCTGGTCGTTCAAGGTGGTGAACGAGACACGGCCCGACAGATCGTTACCGTTGGCATCCAGCAGGCAACGCAGCGCGGCAGGCGGCAGGTAACGACCCAATTGCAGAGAGCGCGGCGCGACCACTTCGCTGACGTACAGCAGTTCAAGCAGGACGGTGCCAGGCTTCAATGCCTTGTTTTTGATCAGCGCAACGGCGGTGTTGCCCATCGATCCGGACAGCACCAGGTCCATGCCGCCTTGCACCATCGGGTGTTCCCAGGTGATGAACTGCATGTCCTCGCGGGACAGCGCCTGATTGCGGTCGTAGGTGATGGTGACGCCTTCGTCGTCGCCCAGCGGGAAGCTGGCATCGAGCATTTTTTCGCTCGGCTTGAGGATCAGCGCATTCTCCGAATGGTCTTCGCTGTCGATGCCGAATGCGTCGAACAGGGTTTCCATGTAGATCGGCAGGGTGAACTGATCGTCCTGCTCCAGGATCGCCTCGACCAGCGCCTCGCCTTCGCCCGCGCCACCGGAGTTGAGCTCCAGCAGGCGGTCGCGACCGGTGTGCAGCTCGCTTTCCAGGCGCTCACGCTCGGCACGCGCCTCGCTGACCAGCGCCTGCCAGTCGTCTTCGTCACCGCCTTCGAGCTGCGGCAGCAGACGCGGACCGAACTGGTGCTGCAAGGCGTTGCCGGTCGGGCAGGTGTTGAGGAAAGCGTTGAGCGCTTCGTGGTACCACTGGAACAGCCGCTCTTGCGGGCTGGTTTCCAGATAAGGCACGTGCAGTTCGATGACATGCTTCTGGCCGATCCGGTCCAGACGCCCGATGCGCTGCTCCAGCAGGTCGGGGTGTGAAGGCAGGTCGAACAGCACCAGGTGATGGGAGAACTGGAAGTTGCGGCCTTCGCTGCCGATTTCCGAACAGATCAGCACCTGCGCGCCGAATTCCTCATCGGCGAAATAGGCCGCCGCGCGGTCACGCTCAAGGATGTTCATGCCTTCGTGGAACACGGTGGCCGGGATGCCGGAGCGCACGCGCAGGGCGTCTTCCAGGTCCATCGCGGTCTCGGCGTGGGCGCAGATCACCAGCACTTTGACGCGCTTGAGCATCTTCAGCGTATCGATCAGCCAGTCGACGCGCGGGTCGAAGCGCCACCAGCGCTCTTCTTCGCTTGTCTCGCCTTGTGCCTGGAAGCTGACTTCCGGGTACAGGTCGGCATGCTCGCCAATCGGCAGCTCCAGGTATTCGGCAGGGCAGGGCAACGGATACGGATGCAGCTTGCGCTCCGGGAAACCTTGCACGGCGGCGCGGGTGTTACGGAACAGCACGCGGCCGGTGCCGTGACGGTCCAGCAGTTCGCGGATCAGCCGAGCGCTCGCCTCGGTGTCGCCATCGGCCACGGCACCGAGCAGTGCTTCACCTTCGGCGCCAAGGAAGCCGTGAATGGTCTTGTGCGCTTCGGGCGACAGCCGGCCCTGATCGAGCAGCTCCTGAACGGCTTCGGCCACCGGACGATAGTTTTCGCTCTCGGCGCGGAAGGCGTGCAGGTCGTGGAAACGGTTGGGATCGAGCAGCCGCAGACGCGCAAAATGGCTGTCTTGCCCCAGTTGCTCCGGGGTCGCGGTCAGCAGCAGAACGCCCGGGATCACCTCGGCCAGTTGCTCGACCAGCGAGTATTCGCGGCTGGCCTTGTCTTCGTGCCAGACCAGATGGTGCGCCTCGTCGACCACCAGCAGATCCCAGCCGGCCGCGAACAGCGCATCCTGAGCCTTTTCGTCTTCGACCAGCCATTCCAGCGACACCAGCGCCAGTTGGGTGTCTTCGAACGGGTTGCTGGCATCGCTTTCGAGGAAACGCTCGGCGTCGAACAGCGCAACCTGCAGGTTGAAGCGACGGCGCATTTCCACCAGCCACTGATGCTGCAGGTTCTCAGGAACCAGAATCAGCACGCGGCTGGCGCGGCCCGAGAGCAACTGGCGATGGATCACCAGACCGGCTTCGATGGTTTTACCCAGGCCCACTTCGTCGGCCAGGAGTACGCGTGGCGCGATCCGGTCGGCGACTTCACGGGCGATGTGCAGCTGGTGGGCGATCGGCTGTGCACGAACACCGCCCAGGCCCCACAGGGACGACTGCAGCTGGCGGCTGGTGTGTTCCAGCGTGTGGTAGCGCAGCGAGAACCAGGCCAGCGGGTCGATCTGGCCGGCGAACAGTCGGTCGCTCGCCAGACGGAACTGGATGAAGTTGGAAAGCTGGGTTTCAGGCAGCGTCACGGGCTGATTCTGGGCATTCAGGCCGTGATAAACCAGCAGACCGTCGACGTCTTCGACTTCGCGAACGGTCATTTTCCAGTTCTCGAAGTGAGTGATAGTGTCACCCGGCGAGAAACGCACCCGCGTCAGCGGGGCATTGCGCAAAGCATACTGGCGGGTGTCGCCAGTGGCCGGATAGAGCACGGTCAACAAGCGGCCGTCCTGTGCCAGAACGGTGCCCAAACCCAGCTCGGCTTCGCTGTCGCTAATCCAGCGTTGCCCCGGTTGATACTGCTGCGCCATGCTGCCTGACTCCCGCCTTGAAAAAGCCGACTATGGTAACGGAACACGGCGCTCAGGCCAAAGATACATTGTAAATACGCCCGGATTCACTGGGCTTCTGGCCTGATACCGGCACTTGTTGCGAAAAACATAGTCGAAACTTCCACTTCCAACGGCTCAAGTCGACGAAACGGCAGCCGACAGCTTGATAACAGGAGACCATTACCATGCTGCCACCGCTGATTCCTTTGAGCGCGGCCCCCGTGACGTCGCAGCTGGACCCGGTCAAGCCCACGCCGGACATTCCGCCTGTGGCGCCGACGCAACCCAGTTCCAACGAAACCAACATTGATATGAGCGAACGCGACCGCGAGCAGGCCGAGCTGCTGCTGCGCGAAGAGCAACGCCGCCAGCAACGACGCCGCCGGGATCGGCGCGTGGCTGATCGTCATCCCGACCTCGAAGAAGGGCCGGCCATCCCGGGCGAGTCGCTGAACGCTGACAACACCGTGCCGGTGGTGCCGATCATCGATAACGAACCGCGTCAGGGGCTGTGGGTGGATCTGAAGGTCTGACGCTGGTCAGCGCTGCCATGATTGCGCATTATTGACAGCAACAGGCATTCAAGAGCGGTACGCCCATGAGCGATGACGGAAAACTGGTAGATCTGAGCGTCGAGCGCGCCAAGCGCGTTCATGACCTCAATGACAAGCGGCTGAACGAAGTGCGACAGGCTTTCGAACAGGCGATGCCGCTGGGCAAGGGCAAGAAAAAGTCCAAGAGCAAACCGAAAAAACGCTGAATCCCTCCTGCTTCCGAAGCGGGTCGGCCCGGCATCGTTCGCGATGTCCTGCGGCATTGACCTGCGTCAACACTCCTCAATACGCGTCCGGTTAGTCTGCACCCATCGAACAGGGTCAAGCAGGAGGCGCGCTCATGTTTCTCGACCACGCCGTGATTGCCGGCGTCATGACAGTCGGTCTGATGGTGGTGTTATTTGCAGGCTTTGGACTGTTCATCTGGAGAGACTCACCCAGGCGCCGCAAGGAGTGAGTGCCCGATAAAAAGAGCACGCAAGGCATTTAGGGCAACTTCGGTTGCCCATTTTTTTGGGTGCATTTTTTTACTTCAGGAACGCGGACCCTGTTCAGGACGTCGTCTCACAGCGCCCGCTTCGGTCATTCAGCCCACGGTGATCGGCGGCAACTCGGCGAGACTCACGGTCTGTTCCTTGCGCGGGGCGAGGATCTCGGCTTCGCCCTCGACCACCAATTCATCGTGCTGGTTGAACACATTGGTGGCGATGCGCACGCGGAATTTCGGCAGTTTTTCGAGGATCTCCAGGCGCACGGTCAGCGTGTCGCCAATCTTCACCGGCTTCTGAAAACTCATCTTCTGACCCAGATAGATCGTGCCCGGGCCAGGCAGCTCGCAGGCCACTGCCGCGCTGATCAACGCGCCGCTGAACATCCCGTGAGCGATACGATCCTTGAACATGGTCTTGGCCGCGAACTCGGCATCCAGATGCACCGGGTTGCGGTCACCGGACATTTCGGCGAACAGCTGAATGTGACGCTCTTCGACGGTCTTGCTGTAGCTCGCGGTCTGGCCGACTTCAAGGGCTTCGTACGGCGTGTTGGTGACGTGTGTCATGTTGCGGTCCTGTGACGTGAATAGGAAAAAGAAAAGATGAAAAATCCTGACCGATCACTCGCTGCGGCGCGGTCGCGGCTGTTCCAGCGCCTGTTCGAGCCAAGCGAGTAAATCATGAGTGACGGCCTGGCGGTTGGTCTCGTTGAGGATTTCATGACGCGCCTGCGGGTAGACCTTCAGTGCCACGGCATGATGATCTGTACCGGTCAGGGCGTCGGCCAGATCCTTCAGACGCTTGCCATCGCTGACCGGATCACATTCGCCGCCCATGATCAGAATCGGCAGGCTTTTGTCGATCTGCGCCAGGTTGGAACGCTTGCTGATCTGCTGGAGGCCGCCGAGCATGTCCAGCCAGAACTGATTGGTGCATCGGAATCCGCAGAGCGGATCGCTGATGTAGCGGTCCACTTCCTGTGGGTCGCGGCTGAGCCAGTCGAATGGTGTGCGTACCGGCTTGAAGCGTTTGTTGAAGGAGCCGAACGAGAGGAATTCGATCAGTGCGCTGCGGCCTGTTGCGCCCTGGCGCCAGCGTTCGAAGCGCGCCACCAGTCTGGCGCTCCGGTAAAGCGAGACCGGCTGGAAATTCGAGCCGCTCAAGACCGCGCCTTGCAGGCTCGCGCTGTGGTGCATCAGGTAGGCCTGAGCGACGTAACTGCCCATGCTGTGACCCAGCAGAAACACCGGCACCTCGGGATGCTTTTGCGCAAGCGAGGCGTTCAGCGTGGCCAGATCGCCTACGACTTTGCTCCAGCCGTCCCGATCGCCGTAGTGCCCGAGCAGTCCCTCGGATGCCGTCCGGCCATGGCCGCGCTGATCGTGTGCATACAGTGCGAAGCCTGCCTGGGTCAGCGCCTCGGCCAGACGTTCGTATCGCCCGCTGTGCTCGGCCATGCCATGGGACAGCATCACCACCGCTCTGGCCTGTCCTTCAGGTGCCCAGGCATTGACGAACAAACGGCTGTGGTCGCTGGCGTCTAGCCAATAGGCTTCATGGTTCATGGCGTTTCCCTGGCCTTGTAAGAATTTGTCATGAAAATTGCGCGGCGAGCGCTTCGCATCAGTGTATAGCCGTTGCCAGATGGCGGTCTTGTCACTCGCAAGATTCACGTCATTGATGACGGCCCGCGGCGTATTTGCCTTCTGCGCGTTAGCTGCTAACGTCCGGCGAACGCCCGTTTAAAAACCATTGGGCCAGCACTCTCAGGTAAGAGGATAAAAACAACATGCAACCTGACTTCTGGAACGACAAGCGCCCGGCTGGCGTCCTCTCCGAGGTGGACCTTCACGCGTACAAGTCAGTGGTCGAGGTGTTCGAGCGCAGTTGCCGGAAGTACGCCGACCGCCCGGCCTACAGCAATATGGGCGTGACGTTGACGTACGCCGAACTCGAGCGCCAGTCCGCGGCCTTTGCCGGCTACCTGCAACAGCAGACCGAACTCAAACCGGGCGACCGCATTGCCGTGCAGATGCCCAACCTGATCCAGTACCCCATTGCAGTGTTCGGTGCGATGCGCGCCGGCTTGATCGTCGTCAATACCAACCCGTTGTACACCGCCCGCGAAATGCGTCATCAGTTCAAGGACGCCGGGGTGCGGGCGCTTGTGTACCTGAACATCTTCGGCAAGCACATCGAGGAGGTGCTGCCCGATACCGACATCCAGTACCTGATCGAAGTGAAAATGGGCGACATGCAGTCGCCAGCCAAGGGCTGGTTGATCAACACCGTGGTCGAGAAGATCAAAAAGATGGTGCCCGCATACCACTTGCCGCAGGCCGTCTCGTTCAAACGTGTGCTCAAGCTGGGACGCGGCGATCATCTGCAGCAAGTGACAAGGGGGCTGGATGATGTTGCGGTGTTGCAATACACCGGCGGCACCACCGGGTCGCCCAAGGGCGCGATGCTGACCCACGGCAATCTGGTGGCGAACATGCAGCAGGTTTATGCCTGCATGCTGCAGCACGGCCCCGATGGCTCGCCGATCTTCAAACAGGGCAGCGAAATCATGATTGCGCCGCTGCCGATGTACCACATCTACGCCTTCACCTGTAACTGCATGTGCATGATGGTCAGCGGCAATCACAACGTGCTGATCACCAATCCCCGAGACATCGGCGGCTTCATCAAAGAGCTGAAGAAATGGAAGTTCTCGGCGATGCTCGGCCTCAACACGTTGTTCGTCGCGCTGATGGATCACGCTGAATTCAAGACCCTGGATTTCTCCACGTTGCGCCTGACCAACTCAGGCGGTACGGCGCTGGTGAAAGCCACGGCCGAGCGCTGGCTGCAGTTGACAGGCTGCCCGATCGTGGAAGGCTACGGCCTGACCGAAACATCCCCCGTGGCCACCGCCAATCCCTACGGCGACAAATCCAGGCTGGGCACCGTCGGAATGCCGGTGCCAGGCACCACCGCGAAGGTGATCGATGACCAGGGCGCGGAGCTGCCAGTGGGCGAGCGGGGCGAGCTGTGTCTGAAAGGCCCGCAGATCATGCTGGGTTACTGGCACAAGCCTGACGCCACAGCCGAGGTGCTCGACAGCGACGGCTGGCTCAAGACCGGCGACATTGCCGTGATCGACCCTGATGGCTTTATCCGCATCGTCGATCGCAAGAAGGACATGATCATCGTCTCAGGCTTCAACGTTTACCCCAACGAAATCGAAGACGTTGTCTCGCGCCATCCAAAAGTCGCCAACTGCGCGGTGATCGGCGTCCCGGACGAGCGATCGGGCGAGGCCGTGAAGCTGTTCGTCGTGCCCAGGGACGCAAGCCTGACAAGCGACGAACTCAAGGCGTACTGCAAGGAGAACTTCACCGGCTATAAAATCCCTAAACAAATCGTGCTGCGCGAGTCGTTGCCGATGACGCCGGTGGGCAAAATCCTGCGGCGAGAGCTTCGCGAAACCGCATAAGGGGTTTGGCAAGAGAAAGGCGTGTCGCGAGGCACGCTTTTTTTTCGCGTGCAATCAGGGCTGTCGCTGCAAGCCGCTGGCCCCTGAATTCATTCGCCAGACGTCGGCGCAGGCGCTATAGCTATAAAGGTGCGGATCCAGCTGAGACGTTGCGAATGCATCTGCTCTGCGCCGGGTTTGATCGGGTCAGACCGGGGCGTCAAAAGCAGGCATTTTCGACATTTAGGTTCATTGCTCTAAATGTGACCAAAATAAATTCAAGAGTCATTTATGTGACTGTAGGGGCCGCTTTTGGCCCTAGTCGGCATTTGGCAAAGCTGCTACGCTCGGCCCGCTTTTTGTCCAGTCGATAGACAAAACGCAGTGGCTACACCATTCCAAACACAAGAAATCATCGCATGAGCGGTGTGTAGAAACGCTGTCGCTGAGGAGTCGGCTTCCATGATCGAAAACTTCTGGAAGGATAAATATCCGTCTGGTATCGCTGCCGATATCGATCCGGACCAGTATCCAAACGTTCAGGCGGTATTGAAACAGTCCTGCGAGCGTTTCGCCAACAAACCTGCATTCAGCAACCTGGGCAAGACCCTCACTTATGGCGAGATGTACGCGCTGTCCGGGGCGTTTGCCGCCTGGCTGCAGCACCACACCGACTTGCAACCGGGCGACCGGATCGCCGTGCAGCTGCCGAACGTGCTGCAGTATCCGATTGCCGTGTTCGGCGCCATCCGCGCCGGGCTGATCGTCGTCAACACCAACCCGCTGTACACCGCGCGGGAAATGGAACACCAGTTCAACGATTCCGGCGCCAAGGCTCTGGTATGCCTGGCGAACATGGCGCATCTGGCAGAAAAGGTCGTGCCCAAGACCGGCGTCAAACACGTCATCGTCACGGAAGTCGCCGACCTGCTGCCGCCGCTCAAGCGGCTGCTGGTGAACAGCGTCATCAAGTACGTGAAGAAGATGGTGCCGCCGTTTCACTTGCCCAAGGCCGTCAAATTCAATGACGTGCTGGCGAAGGGGCACGGCCAGCCGGTCCAGGACGCGACACCCAAGAGCGATGACGTTGCGGTACTGCAATACACCGGCGGCACGACCGGCGTTGCCAAAGGCGCGATGCTGACCCACCGCAACCTGATCGCCAACATGTTGCAGTGCAAGGCGTTGATGGGTTCCAACCTCAACGAAGGCAGCGAAATCCTCATCACGCCGCTGCCGCTTTATCACATCTACGCGTTCACCTTTCATTGCATGTCGATGATGCTGAGCGGCAACCACAACGTCCTGATCAGCAACCCGCGCGACCTGTCGGCGATGGTCAAGGAGTTGTCGAAATGGAAGTTCACCGGCTTTGTCGGGTTGAACACGTTATTCGTGGCGTTGTGCAGTAATGCAGACTTCCGCAGCCTGGATTTCTCCTCGCTGAAACTCACGCTGTCCGGCGGCATGGCGCTGCAACAGGCGGCCGCGGAGCGCTGGAAGGAAGTGACCGGTTGCTCGATCTGCGAAGGGTACGGCATGACTGAAACCAGCCCGGTGGCGACCGTAAATCCGATTCAGAAAATCCAGATGGGCACCATCGGTATTCCGGTTCCGTCGACGCTTTGCAAGACCATCAACGATGCGGGCGAAGAGCTGCCGTTCGGGGAAGTTGGCGAGTTGTGCGTCAAGGGCCCGCAGGTCATGAAAGGCTACTGGCAGCGCCAGGAAGCCACCGATGAAATGCTCGACGCCGAGGGCTGGTTGAAGACCGGTGACATTGCGGTGATTCAGCCCGACGGCTATATGCGCATCGTCGACCGCAAGAAGGACATGATTCTCGTGTCTGGCTTCAACGTGTATCCCAACGAACTCGAAGACGTGCTGGCCACGCTGCCCGGCGTGATGCAGTGCGCGGCGATTGGCGTGCCGGACGAGAAGTCGGGCGAAGCGATCAAAATCTTCGTGGTCGTCCGGCCGGGCATGACACTTACCAAGGAATTGGTGATGGAGCACATGCGCGCGAACGTCACAGCGTACAAAGTGCCCCGCAGCGTCGAATTCCGCGATGCCTTGCCGACCACCAACGTCGGCAAGATCCTGCGCCGCGAACTGCGTGATGAAGAACTGAAAAAACTGGCGCTGAAAAAACCGGCGTAAGTGCTGGATCACCGACAGACCCCGCCATCGTGCGGGGTTTGTTTTTTCCAGCTGCGCAGTCTTTGCAGGAGCGTGGCTTGTCCCGCGATCTGCCGGGACCGGCAGCAAATTCTGTCGACTCGGTGTGTCTGGTGCGGCCGGATCTCCCGGTTGGGCTGCCGCTGCGCGTCAGATCGCGGGACAAGCCACGCTCCTACAGGCACTGGGGTATATCAGTGGATATGCATCCCCACCCCCAAATCTGCGACAATCCGCGCCCTGCATTCAGATAGAAAAGACTTCCCGCCCTGATGACCGACGAATCGACCTCAATCGACCAACTGTTGAAAAGCCTGGACCACGCGATGATCAGTGATCGTCATCGCTTGCGTCGTCAGTTGCATGAGCTGCGCAAGAAGCCCGACGAGGCGAAGTTGGCGCAGTGGGTCGAGCGTGTGCAGGCGTCGTGCGCGCGGGTTGCCAGTCGCAAGCAAAGCGTGCCGTCGATTCGCTACGACGAAAATCTGCCCATCGCGGCCAAGCGCGATGAGATCAAACAGGCCCTGCTCAAGCACCAAGTGCTGATCATCGCGGGCGAGACCGGCTCGGGCAAAACCACCCAGCTGCCAAAAATCTGCCTGGAAATCGGCCGCGGTCAGCACGGTCTGATTGGTCACACCCAGCCCCGCCGGATCGCTGCCCGCAGCGTCGGCAGCCGGGTCGCGGAAGAAATCGGCACGCCGTTGGGCGCGCTGGTGGGATATCAGGTGCGCTTCGAAGACCAGAGTGATGAAAACACCCTGATCAAGTTGATGACCGACGGCATCCTGCTCGCCGAAACCCAGCATGACCGCTTTCTCGAACGCTACGACACGATCATCGTCGACGAAGCCCACGAGCGCAGCCTGAACATCGATTTCCTGCTGGGCTACCTGAAAACCCTGCTGCCGCGTCGCCCGGATCTGAAGATCATCATCACCTCCGCGACCATCGACCTTGAGCGCTTCTCCGAGCATTTCGACAAGGCGCCGATCATTGAGGTCTCCGGTCGCACTTTTCCGGTCGACACCTGGTACAGGCCGTTGACCGCCGAGCAGGATGAAGAGGGCAACAGCGTCGAGGAGGACCTGACCGTCGATCAGGCGATTCTCGCCACGCTGGACGAGCTGGCGGCCTTCGAACGCAGTGAGCGCAAGTCGCCGGGCGACGTGCTGGTGTTTCTGCCCGGCGAGCGTGAAATTCGCGATGCCGCCGAAATGCTGCGCAAAGCGCAGCTCCGACACACCGAAATCCTGCCGCTGTATGCGCGGCTGTCGCCGGCCGAACAACAACGGATTTTTCAGTCGCATCCGGGACGTCGCGTGGTGCTCGCGACCAACGTCGCTGAAACCTCGCTGACGGTGCCCGGCATCCGCTACGTGATCGACACGGGCACTGCGCGCATCAGTCGCTACAGTTATCGCGCCAAGGTCCAGCGGCTGCCCATCGAAGCCATTTCCCAGGCCAGTGCCAACCAGCGCAAGGGCCGATGCGGCCGTGTCGAGCCTGGGTTATGCGTGCGCCTGTACAGCGAGGAAGATTTCCTCTCGCGTCCTGAATTCACCGATCCCGAGATTCTTCGCACAAACCTGGCAGCCGTCATCCTGCAGATGCTGCACCTGCGTCTGGGCCAGATCACTGATTTTCCGTTCATCGAGCCGCCGGATGGCAAAGCCATCAGCGACGGTTTCAACCTGCTGCAAGAGCTGTCAGCGGTCAACCGCGAGAACCAGCTGACGCCACTGGGGCGCCAACTGGCGCGCCTGCCCGTGGACCCGCGCATGGGCCGCATGCTGCTGGAGGCGGCGAAGCAGGGCAGCTTGCAGGAAGTGCTGATCGTCGCCAGCGCCATGTCGATTCAGGATCCGCGAGAGCGTCCGCCGGAACGTCAGCAGGCGGCCGATCAAGCTCATGCGCAGTGGAAAGATCAGGATTCGGACTTCGCCGGGCTGGTCAATCTGTGGCGTGGATTCGAGGAGCAGCGCCAGGCGCTGACCGCCAGCCCGTTGCGCAACTGGTGTCGGCGCAACTTCCTCAATTACCTGCGCCTGCGTGAGTGGCGTGACTCTCACCGTCAGTTGAGCCTGATCTGCCGCGACCTGCAGTTGACCGTCAACAAGGATCCGGCCGATTACCCGAAATTCCACAAGGCCGTGCTGTCAGGCCTGTTGAGCCAGATTGGCCAGAAGACCGAAGAAGGCGATTACCTGGGCGCGCGTCAGCGACGGTTCTGGGTGCATCCATCCTCGGGTCTTGGCAGAAAACGCCCGCAATGGATAATGGCCGCCGAACTGGTGGAGACCACCAAGCTCTACGCGCGAATGGTCGCCAAGATCGAGCCAGACTGGATCGAGCCGCTGGCCGGGCATCTGGTCAAGAAAAACCATTTCGAGCCCCACTGGGAGAAAAAGCGCGGGCAAGTCGTGGCCTTCGAGCAGATCACCTTGTTCGGCCTGATCGTGGTTGGCCGGCGTCCCGTGCACTTCGGGCCGATCGATCCGGTGGTTTCCCGCGAACTCTTCATCCGTGAAGGGCTGGTGCGTGGCGAGATTCAGTCGCGGGCCAAATGCCTGAGCGCCAACACCCGTCTGCTCGAGCAACTTGACGAGCTCGAAGCCAAGGCGCGGCGCCGTGACATTCTCGCTGACGAGGAAACGCTGTTCCGGTTCTACGACGAGCGACTGCCTGCCGAAATCCACCAGACGGCCACGTTCGACGCCTGGTATCGCATGGAAAGCCAGAAGAACCCGCAATTGCTGATCATGCGCGAGGAAGACGTGCTCGCCCGCGAGGCCAGCGAAGTCACCGCCAATCAGTACCCGGACACGCTGCGCCTGGGCGATTTGACCCTGCCGCTGACGTATCACTTCGAACCCAATCATCCGCGCGATGGCGTGACATTGCGCGTGCCGGCGCCGTTGCTGTTGTCGTTGCCGGCCGAGCGGTTGGAGTGGCTGGTGCCTGGGCTGCTGGAGACCAAATGTGTCGCGCTGGTGCGCAATCTGCCCAAAGCGCTGCGCAAGAACTTCGTACCGGTGCCTGATTTCGTCAAGGCCGCGCTGCAGCGCATGGTGTTCGCCGACGGCTCGCTGCCGCAGGCATTGGGCCGCGAGCTGCTGCGCATGACCGGCGCACGGGTGTCCGACGACGCCTGGGCCGAGGCGGCGCAACAGCTGGAAAGCCATCTGAAAATGAATCTGGAAGTGGTCGACGCCAACGGCAAGTTCCTCGGCGAAGGTCGTGATCTGGATGAGCTGACCGCGCGTTTTGCCGAGGCCGGCCAGGCCGCCCTCGCTGTGCCGCAGTCGGCCAGAAGTCAGCAACCCGTCGAAGCCAAGGGCTTTGCGGCGGTCGCGGAGAAGACCCAGCAGAACATCGCCGGGTTGTCGATGACGGTCTACCCGGCGCTGGTCGAAGAAAACGGCACGGTCAAAGAGGGCCGTTTTTCGACCCAGACCGAGGCCGAGTATCAGCATCGTCGGGCCCTGCAACGCCTGCTGTTGCAGCAGTTGGCCGAGCCTGCAAAATTCCTGCGCAGCAAACTGCCGGGTCAGACCGAGCTTGCGTTGCTGTATCGCGACATGGGCCGGGTCGATGCACTGATCGAAGACATTCTGCTGGCGAGCCTGGACACCTGCATCCTGGAGGGCGAGGCCAGTCTGCCTCGCGACGGCGCCGGGCTGATGTCGCTGGCCGAGCGCAAGCGAGGGGCGCTGACCGAGCATGCCGAGCGGCTGGCGAAGCTGACGCTGGAAATTCTCAAGCTCTGGCATGGCCTGCAAAAGCGCTTCAAGGGCAAGATCGATCTGGCTCAGGCCGTTGCGCTCAACGACATCAAGGCGCAACTGGGCAAGCTGGTGTATCCGGGATTCGTGCGTGAAACTCCGGCACAGTGGCTCAAAGAGCTGCCGCGCTACCTCAAAGCCATCGAGCTGCGACTGGAGAAACTGGGCAGTCAGGTGCAGAAAGACCGAGTCTGGAGCATCGAGTTAAGCAATCTCTGGGCGCAATACCAGACTCGCGCCGACAAGCATGCCCAGGAAGGCAAGCGCGACGACGAACTGGTGACCTATCGCTGGTGGCTCGAGGAGTATCGCGTCTCGCTGTTCGGCCAGCAGTTGGGAACGAAGGTGCCGATTTCCGACAAGCGCCTGAGTAAACAGTGGGCGGCGGTGGAAGGGTGATTCTTTCGTGGGTTATCCGAATCACCAGGCTCACCCCCAAAGGTCGGTTATAAGCGGGATTAACGGGCTGCCGTTCAGTGCATCGATAGCGCCAAATCTCGGCCGTTATGGCAAACTTCGCGGCTAAAACCTCAAAGCGTTACCCATATTGATCTCCCGTATACGGGGGAATTTATCGTTGCATTGGTACTGTCGTTCCAAAACAGCCAGGACCATGCTTGCGCAGGCGACTTGTCTGCTGCCATCCAAGAGAGAGGAACGACCGTGTACGACGTCGTGATCAGTGGGACCGGACTTTTCACCCCGGCCAACAGCATTTCAAACGATGAACTGGTGCAGTCTTTCAACACCTACGTCGCCCAGTTCAACGCAGAGAATGCCGCTGCTATCGAAGCGGGTGACGTTCAGCCGCTGACCGAATCCAGCGCCGCGTTCATCGAGAAGGCCAGTGGTATCAAGAGCCGCTTCGTCATGGACAAGGACGGCATTCTCGACCCGCAGCGCATGAAGCCGCGCCTGCCCGAGCGCTCCAACGATGAATGGTCGATCCTCTGTCAGATGGGTGTGGCTGCCGCCGAACAAGCCTTGCAGCGCGCCGGCAGAACCGCTGCCGACATCGATGGCGTGATCGTCGCCTGTTCCAACCTGCAGCGTGCGTACCCGGCAATCTCGATCGAAATTCAGTCGGCGCTGGGCGTTCAGGGTTTCGGTTTCGACATGAACGTTGCCTGCTCGTCGGCCACCTTCGGCATCCAGACCGCGTGCAACAGCGTCAAGCTGGGTCAGGCCCGCGCGCTGCTGGTCATCAGTCCGGAAATCTGCACGGCGCATCTGAATTTCCGCGACCGTGACAGCCACTTCATTTTCGGTGACGCGGCGACGGCGGTCGTGGTTGAGCGCGCCGATCTGGCGACTTCCGCGCATCAATTCGAGATTGTCAGCACCAAGCTGCTGACCACGTTCTCCAACAATATCCGCAACAACTTCGGCTTCCTCAATCGCACGGCGGAAGAGGGTGAGGGCAAACCGGACAAACTGTTCGTGCAGGAAGGCCGCAAGGTCTTTCGCGACGTCTGCCCGATGGTCGCCGAACTGGTGGCGGCGCACCTGGACGAAACCAGTCTGAATGTCAGCGACGTGAAGCGTTTCTGGCTGCATCAGGCGAACCTGAGCATGAACCACCTGATCGTGAAAAAACTGCTCGGGCGTGACGCCTCCGTCGAAGAAGCGCCGGTCATTCTCGACAGCTACGCCAATACCAGCTCGGCAGGTTCGGTGATCGCTTTCCACACGTATCAGGACGATCTGCCAGCCGGCGCGCTTGGCGTGTTGAGCTCGTTTGGCGCGGGCTATTCGATTGGCAGTGTGATTCTGCGCAAGAAGTGATGCGGCCTGAGTGACCGCGGTCGATGAGGCAGGGTTGTCCGGCGTAGCGCCTGACGACAAAAAAGCCCGGCGCTGAGCTGTCGGAACGGATGATGGGGATCCGACAGGGCAACGGCGGGCTGGAAGTCTGGAGCGCTTCAGGCGACGGGAGCGGGCCGCCTGGAGTTTGTCACCGGGTATTCAGACGACGCCTGGCTTAGAACTTGGCCATGACGTCCAGTTGCAGCGTGTTGGCATCCTTGTCGCGTTGATTGCGCGGAGCAGCCTGTGCGGCGGCGTTGGCGAAGTCAGCTTTGGTCAGGAAGTACGTCGCGCCGACCGAGAAGTTCTTGTCGATGTCGTAGGAAACGCCCAGTTTGTGACCGCGCGAACCGGTAGTGCCGTTGGCGAAATCGGAGTCGGTGAAGGCGCCAACCACTGCGTTACGCTGAGTATCGCGATAGTTGTAGTCCAGGCCGAAGCCGAACACCTTGGTTTTCACACCTGCCAGCCACGCCGTGTCTTCGTCGCTGTCGGTGGCGCTGTTGACCACGTACTGGCCGTACAGGCTGACCGGCACTGCCAGACCGGTGAAGTCCAGTTGACCGAAACCTTCATACAGGCGGAAGTCGTTGGTGTCGTTGCCGTTGATGTTCAAGCCGCAGAACGTGGTCGAGGTGCTTGCCGCTGTCGGATCACAGTCGTTGGCGTTTTCGTACTGATACACCGAACCACCGACGGTCATCTTGGCGTTGTCAGTGACGGCGATGCGCGTGCCCAATTGAGCGGCGTTCAGGCGCAGGTCGTTTTTGAATTGAGTGCCTTCACCGCTGATGTTGTCTTTGAGGGTGTAGGTACCGGCGCTGCCGAACAGCTCGAAGCCCTTGGTGACCGGCAGGCTGTAAGTCGCCGCCAGACCTTCAGGGTTGATGTCGTTGTCCCAGATCACGTCGCCTTCGCTGACCCACGGCTGAGCCATCTTGCCGCCGATGATGTGCAGGTTCTGGATGGCGGTCGGGTGGTAATCGATGTAACCCTGATCCAGCCACAGGTCTTTCTTGGTGAAGTAGTCGTTCTGGTCGACGTTGGTGGAGTTGGCCTTGTTGTCGCCACCGGTGGCGATACGGATACCCGTGCTGACTTGCGGGTTGATGTCGGTATACGCGCCCAGACGAACGCGGATACGCTGACGGTTGCGATCCTGGCTGTTGTTCTGGTCGTCGATTTTGACGGTTTCCTGGCGAACGCGAACGTCGCCCTTGAATTGAGTCTTGGCGGCCCAAGCCACTTTCTGTTCGAACGCGGACAGCTCCGACGATTTGGCGGCGGAAGCAGCTGCGATCTGGTCAGCGGTCGCTTTTTGCGCCTGTTGTTGAGCCAGCTGGTCCTTGGCGAGCTCCGATTGCAGCTCGGCATACTGAGCAGGTGAAATCGAGCCGTTGGCCTTGAGCATGTCGAGCAGTTTCGCGTCGACTGCGGCGCTGGCCGGTACACTCATGGCCAGCAGCAGTCCGCCACACAGGGCTGCCGCAGTTTTCGTGGAAGCAAGACGCATATCAATCTCCGTAAATGAGAAGGATGACTGAGCCATCCAGGGAACAACCGGCCGTTGGCGGGCGGGAAGAAATCGAGGTTTTTAGAACCGGGGGCTCTAAAAACAGGCGCCAGTATTACGGCCGTTTATGACAGGGGGATGGCCATGTGATGTCATGTCGATGACATGTTGGGAATCTGTTGAACACGCGAGCTAGAGCGGTGTCGTGGGTAAATTCATGTGCAAACGTCTTCGATGGGTGATATTGCGCAAACGTTGGCGTGAAGACCGGGAGCAGTGAGATGTCGTTACATCGATTGGATAGGTTGTCGGATCTGGCGTCCGAAGAATGGGACGCGCTGATACCAGGCGACTCACCGTTTTTGCGCCACGCTTTTCTCAGTTCGCTCGAAGACAGCGGCAGCCTCGGTCCCCGATCCGGGTGGCGTGCGGAGCACTTGCTGCACTACGAAGGTGAGAGGTTGATCGCGGCGTTGCCCAGCTACCGCAAGTGGCATTCCTACGGCGAGTACGTGTTCGATCACGCGTGGGCCGACGCCTGCCGCCGCGCGGGCATCGCTTATTACCCCAAGTTGCTGGTGGCTGTGCCGTTCAGCCCGGTCGGCGGGCCACGGCTGCTGGCGAAGACGCCTGAAGAAGGCCGCGAGTTGCTCGCCTGCCTGCCCGGTTATGCCGAGGCTGAAGAGCTGTCCAGCGTGCACGTGAACTTTACCGATCCGATGACCGACAGCCTGCTCGCCGAACAGCAGGGCTGGCTGCAACGCATCGGCTGTCAGTACCACTGGCAGAACCGTGGCTATCGCGACTTTCAGGATTTTCTGGACGCGTTGAGTTCACGCAAGCGCAAGCAGATGCGCAAGGAGCGTGAGCAGGTGGCGGGGCAGGGTTTCGAGTTCGAATGGCTGCAAGGTCATGAGCTCAGCGAGGCGCATTGGGACTTCGTCTACGCATGCTATTCGAACACCTACGAAGTGCGTGGCCAGGCGCCCTACCTGACGCGGGCGTTCTTCAGTCTATTGGCCGAGCGCATGCCCGAGGCAATCCGCGTGGTGCTGGCGAGACAGGGCGCACGCCCCGTGGCGATGGCGTTCAGCCTGATCGGCGGCGACAGTTTTTACGGTCGTTACTGGGGCTGCCTGGCAGAGTTCAATCGGCTGCATTTCGAGACGTGTTTCTATCAGGGCATGGATTTCGCCATCGCCGAAGGCTTCAAGCGATTCGATGCCGGCGCGCAGGGCGAGCACAAGCTGATTCGCGGGTTCGAGCCGGTCATCACCCATTCATGGCACTACCTCGCGCACCCCGGTTTGCGTGAGGCGGTGGCGGACTTCCTGCAACAGGAACGCGCCGGCATCCTGGCCTACGCCGAAGAAGCAAGAAGCGCGCTGCCTTATCGGCAGGCGGACTGACAGCTTCACGACCCCCACGATGCGGCGGCGTCACACCCGACGCCTTCCCGGCTAAAGCCGGTCCTACGAAAAGCTCGCAGCGTCGGTAGGACCAGCTTCAGCCGGGAAGTGGCCGCTGCATGCTGTGGAGATGCAGCGGTGGGAAAATAGCCTTCGCGAGCAAGCTCACTCCCACATGTCTCGCGTTCAACCAAACGTCCGGCAAATGCCGAGCTTTTTGTGGGAGTGAGCTTGCTCGCGAAGTGGCCGGTGCATCCGGTGGAGATGCAGGGGTTGGAAAACCAGCCGTCGCGAGCACGCTCAGTACCCAGGTTTCGTGCTCGTCAATCCACCCCAACAAACCCGCCGGTCTGGTGGGCCCAGAGGCGTGCGTACAGCCCTTTGTGCGCGAGCAGTTCCGAGTGGGTGCCGCTTTCGGCAATGTGGCCATTTTCAAGCACGACCAGCCGGTCCATTTTCGCGATGGTCGACAGCCGGTGCGCGATGGCAATTACCGTCTTGCCTTGCATGAGCGTCTCCAGACTCTCCTGAATCGCCGCTTCGACCTCCGAGTCCAGCGCCGAAGTGGCTTCGTCCATGATCAGGATCGGCGCGTCCTTGAGCAGCACGCGCGTGATCGCGATGCGCTGGCGCTGACCGCCGGAAAGCTTCACGCCTCGCTCGCCGACGTGGGCATCCAGACCGGTGCGCCCTTCGGAATCCGACAACAGCGGGATGAACTCGTCGGCTCGCGCTTTGCGCATGGCTTCCCACAGCTCGGCGTCGGTTGCATTGGGTTTGCCGTAAAGCAGGTTGTCGCGAATCGAGCGATGCAGCAGCGATGTATCTTGCGTGATCATGCCGATATGCGAGCGCAGGCTTTCCTGAGCGACGTGGGAAATGTCCTGATCGTCAATCAGGATCCGACCGCCTTGTACGTCGTAAAGACGCAGCAGCAGGTTCACCAATGTCGATTTACCGGCACCGGAAGGTCCGATCAGGCCAATCTTCTCACCTGCTCTGATGTTCAGGTTCAGGCCGTGAATCACGCCTTTGTTCTTGCCGTACTGGAACTGCAGATCTTCGAATTTCACCTCGCCACGGCTGACCGCAAGCTTCGGTGCGGCTTCGCGATCCGTCACGCCGACAGGCTGCGAGATGCTCTGCAGACCGTCCTGCACCATCCCGATGTTTTCGAAGATGCCGTTGACCACCCACATGATCCAGCCGGACATGTTGACGATGCGAATGACCAGGCCGGTGGCCAGCGCGATAGCTCCGACGGAGATCATCGACTGGCTCCACAGCCACAGCGCCAGTCCGGTGGTCCAGACGATCAGGATGCCGTTGAGCGTCGTGATCACCGTGTCCATTTCGGTAATCACGCGGCCGGCCAGTTGAGTCTTCTCGGTCTGCTCGCTGATGGCCTCGCGGGCGTATTGCTGCTCGGAGTTGGTGTGGGCGAACAGCTTGAGCGTGGTGATGTTGGTGTAGCCGTCGACGATGCGGCCCATCAGTTTCGAACGGGCGTCGGACGACACCACCGAACGCGCCTTGACCCGCGGGACGAAGTACCAGAGCGCAAGGATGAAGCCGAGGATCCAGCTCAGCAGCGGAATCATCAGGCGCCAGTCGGCCTCGGCAAACAGCACCAGCGCGCCGATCGAATAGATCAGCACGTGCCACATCGCGTCCACCGTCTGCACCGCGGAGTCGCGCAATGCATTCCCGGTTTGCACGATGCGCTGAGCGATGCGCCCGGCGAAGTCGTTCTGGAAGAAGTTCAGGCTCTGCTTGAGCACGTAGCTGTGGTTTTGCCAGTTGATCATGCTGGTCATGCCGGGACTGATGGTCTGATGCACCAACAGGTCGTGCAGCGCGACGAAGATCGGCCGCAGGACCAGCGCGACGACCACCATCCAGGTCAGCTCAAGCGCGTGATCACTGAAGAAATTCGGGTTCGGCGCCCCTTGCGCCAGATCGATGATGCGACTGAGGTAACTGAACAGCGACACCTCGATCAGCGCCCCGATCAGGCCGACCACCAACAGCGCTACGAAGCTGGGCCAGACCTGGCGCAGGTAGTAGACGTAGAACGACATGACGGTATTGGGAGGAGCGGCGGTGGGCGCGTCGCGGAAGATATCGATCAATTGTTCAAAACGACGATAGAACATTGGCTATGACGCCCACGCTTGAGCGGGCTCTCCTTTCTGAGGGACCTTCAGGAACAGTCCCTGTTCTGACCACATGAAAATCGCGATTGTTCGCGCTGATTCACGGGCGATTGCCCTGAAAACGTAAAAGCCGGGCACGTGCCCGGCTTTCGTACTGGCGTCGAGCTCAGTTCACGCGCTTGGCGGACTTGATCAGGATCGGGTCCAGCGGAACGTTCTGCATGCCGTTTTTGCTGCCGGTCTGCACGTTGACGATCTGGTCGACCACGTCCATGCCTTTGACGACTTTACCGAACACTGCGTAGCCGAAATCCCGGTTGCCGTGGTCGAGCATCGAGTTGTCGACAACGTTGATGAAGAACTGGCTGGTGGCCGAGTTCACGTCAGAAGTGCGCGCCATGGCGAGGGTGCCGCGTACGTTATGCAGGCCGTTGTCGGCTTCGTTCTTGATCGGATCGTTGGTGGATTTCTGCACCATCTGCGCCGTGAAGCCGCCGCCCTGGACCATGAAGCCCGGGATCACGCGGTGGAAAATGGTGTTGCTGTAAAAGTTGCTGTCCACGTACTTGAGGAAGTTCTGAGTACTGATCGGCGCTTTGTCCTGATTCAGCTCGATCTCGACCTGGCCGAAACTGGTGTCCAGCACGACATGAGGGGCAGGGGCCGCCATCAGATTGCTGGCGAACAGTGCGGCGGCGGCGGAGAGGGCGATTTTTTTCAGCATGGGCAGAGTCCTGAAATTGATGTCGACTGCAAAAAAACAGGACGTAAGGGAAGCACGTTTGAAGAGATTTGGACAGCGGGGGAGGTTTTGAATCACGCTATTTGCGTTGAAAGAAAGGCCTGCTTTGAGGCCTCTCCATCGTTTCAAGACGTCATGGTGAATTAAATCCGCTGGTCAATTGGCTGATCGTGTCCGCCAATGTTTTACCCAGCCCGCCGACAACACCACCTAGTGCGTTCGTGGCCCCGCCCACAGTGCCTCCTACCCCGCTAGTTACCGCTTGGGCGGTTTGCCCGGCTGTGACGCCCACAGCTCCGACCAAACCATTTATACTGGGAACGCAGACTTCGATCCCCCCCAAACCGACTTCTGCCGTATAGCCCGCAGGACACGCTGCCAATGCCGGTTGAGCTAACATGGCGCCCGCTACGATTGCTGCAAGCAGCAGTTCCTTTCTTGCCTTCATGACAAGTCACTCCTGTGACGATGCCTCTACTTCTCGAACAAATTCCAGCAGAACCCGATTGAATTCCTCTGGTTGATCCAGCGGCGTCGCATGTCGGGAATCCTCGATGACCACCAACCTCGCCTCATGAATAAGCCTAACGTAGGACTCCTTAAGCGCCACCGCCATGTAATCATATTTCGCTGTAACAACCAGCGTCGGACAACCGATTCGCGATAACTTCTCCCGCACGCCCCAGCCGACAATCGCGCTGAAACTGGCGAGATACGCACGCTTGTCGTTCTGCGCCCAACGCGTGGCGATCTTCTCTCGCAGGTCAGCCTGAGCGGGCTTGGGAAACAGATTCTTGCCCAGCGCCTTGCCGATGGCGTGCATGCTGAAGGCGCGTGCCAGCAGCCAGCGTTTGGCGAACTGCCGCCAGTCCGCGAAACTTTTGATTTTTACCTCCGGCGCGCTGTTGACGATGGTCAGGCTCTTTAACCGTTCGGGATGATCGACGGCCAGTTGGAAACCGATCATGCCGCCCATCGATAGCCCGACGTAATGCACAGGCCCGGTTTGCAGATGGTCGAGCAGGGCAACGATGTCAGCGCAGAAACCGGCGATGCTGTAGCGCTCGCGTGGTTTGTCGGAGCGACCATGACCCCGAACGTCGACAGCGATCACCCGATAGCGCTGCGCCAGCGCCGGAATCTGATACTCCCAGTCCTGAGCACTCGACCCGAGCCCGTGGACCAGCAGCACCGGCGCGCCTTGGCCGTACTCGTCATAGTGCAGGGAACATCCGTCACGTTCGAACTGTGGCATGGGACATCCTTGTATCTGAGTGGGAGCGGGCTAGCTCACGAAGCCCGTGATTCAGCGGCATCACACCCGACGCCTTCCCGGCTGAAGCCGGTCCTACGAAAGTTTGCAGCGTCTGTAGGACTGGCTTCAGCCGGGAACTGGCCGGTTGCATGCTATGGAGATGCGGTGGTTAGAAATCAGTCTTCGCGAGCAAGCTCGCTGCCACAGTTTTGGTCATTGGCTCGGTCTCCGAATCGCTGCAAAACCCCGGTGGGAGTGAGCTTGCTCACGAAGAGGCCGGT
>NZ_JARVSK010000003.1:0-96498 GCF_030209235.1 Pseudomonas sp. efr-133-TYG-103a | reverse complement strand
ATTGGGCGAATCATATCGCCCTTAAGAGGTGTCCGGGATCATTAGGCCAGTTCAGCTTGCCCGCGAAGACTGATTTCCAGCCGCTGCATCTCAACCGGACTCCGGCCAATTCGCGGGTAAGCGCGCTCTTACAAGGGCTATGCGGCATGGCGATGGCTCGCGCCAGACACCGAACCCGAGCAGCATGCAACTTCACGGGGATTGTTCAGAACAGTCGGGCGAGGAGGGCTGTGACGGCGGTTTCGACGCGCAGGATGCGTTCGCCCAATTGCACCGGGTTGAGGCCGGAGGCGCGCAGCAGGTCGATTTCATAGGGGATCCAGCCGCCTTCAGGGCCGATTGCCAGCGTGACGGGCTGATCCACTGCGCGCGGGCAGGCGGGGAAGTCCCCCGGATGGCCAACCAGTCCAAGCGTACCCTCGACAACGGCCGGCAGGCGGTCTTCGACGAAAGGCTTGAAGCGTTTTTCGATGACGATTTCAGGCAGTACGCTGTCCCGTGCCTGCTCCAGTCCCAGAATCAGCTGCTCGCGAATGGCCGCGGGCTCCAGAAACGGGGTCTGCCAGAAGCTTTTCTCGACTCGGTAGCTGTTCACCAGGATGACCTTCGGCACACCCATCGTTGCGACGGTCTGAAAAACCCGGCGCAGCATCTTGGGGCGCGGCAAGGCCAGCACGAGGGTCAGCGGCAGTTTGCCAGGCGGCTCGCGGTCAAAGCTGACGCAAAGCTCTGCCTCACGTGGTTCAAGTCTTAGCAGTTCGGCAGTACCCAGCAGGCCGTCCACGCGCCCGACACGCAGGCTGTCGCCGACTTCGGAGCGATGGACTTCCTGCATGTGCCTGAGGCGCCGATCACGCAGGATCACACGATCGGCCGAGATGAAATCGGCCTCTTCCAGTAACAGCAGGTTCACGGCTGAGTCGCTGGCGGCTGGTCCTGCTTGTCGTCCGCGGCCTGGTCGTCTGGGTGATCACCCCGTTTGGTTACCATCGAACTGCACAACACGCCGATTTCGAACAGCAGCCACATGGGCACCGCCAGCAGCGTCTGCGAAAAGATGTCCGGAGGCGTGAGGATCATCCCGACCACGAAGCAGCCGATCACCACGTACGGGCGGATCTTCTTGAGGTATTTGACGTCGACAATGCCGATCCACACGAGCAGCACCACGGCGACCGGGATTTCAAAAGCAACGCCGAAAGCGAGGAATAGCGTCATGACGAAGTCCAGATAGCTGGAAATGTCCGTCATCATGGACACGCCTTCCGGGGTCACGCTGGCGAAGAAGTGGAATATCAGCGGAAACACCAGGAAATACGCGAAGGCCATGCCGGCGTAGAACAGGATGATGCTGGAGATCAGCAGCGGCACGGCAACCCGCTTTTCATGCTTGTACAGACCGGGCGCGATGAAGCCCCAGATCTGATACAGAATCACCGGCATGGCCAGAAACAGCGCAACCATCATGGTCAGCTTGAACGGCGTCAGAAACGGCGAGGCCACGTCGGTGGCGATCATCGTCGCGCCTTCAGGCAGAAACTTGCGCAGCGGCGCAGACACGAAGGTGTAGATCTTCTGCGTGAAATAGAACAGTGCGCCGAAGATCACGAAGATCGCCAGCACACAACGCAGCAGGCGCGAGCGCAGTTCAGTGAGGTGCGAGACCAGCGGCATTTGCTGGTCGTTTTCCGGAATTTCGCTCATGGGGCTCGTGGTGGCTGTGACGAATCGTTGGCGGAAGGCTCGTTCTGCACTGCAGGCGCAGACGTGGTGACCGGCGTCGAAGCGGGATGAGCAGGCTGCGCAGGCACCGGTTCAGGGCTGACTGACGCGCTTTCAGCGGGCGCGGCCGGGCCGATATCCGCACTTGGCGTGGGCGTGGCGCCGATGACCGGCGATGTCGAATCGCTGGGCGGCGGCGTCTGCGCCTGAGCGGTCGGCGGTGCAGGTGGCTGCTGAGGCTGCATGATTTTGCGCGCTTCTTCTTCCAGCGAAAGAATGTGCTCGTTGTGCAGCTGACGGCGAATCTCGTCAGCGCCGATTTCGCGCTCAACTTCCTGTTTGATCGCATTGAAGCTGCGTTTCAGACGCCCGACCCAGAGCCCGGCGGTACGTGCTGCCCCCGGAAGGCGCTCGGGACCCAGCACCAGCAGGGCAACGAGACCGACCAGCAGCAGTTCAGAGAAGCTGATACCAAACATGCGTCACGACCTAGTCTTTGCGGATGGGCTCTTCGACTTTCTGCGCCTGACCGTCAATGGTGTGCGGCTGGTGCAGCGGCTGAGTCTGGGTCGGCTGCGCACCTGGCTGTGGTTGGACCGGCGGCTGTTCCGACGGTTTTTCATCGTCGTTCATGGCCTTGCGGAAGCCTTTGATGGACTCGCCGACATCCGTGCCCAGGTTCTTGAGCTTCTTGGTGCCGAAGATCAGTACCACGACCACGAGAATGACGATCCAGTGTTTCCAGTCAAAAATACCCATGACACGTTCCTCACAAGAAATTCCGGGCCCGCAGGCCCCTGTGTTTATTCCGCCGAGCGCGCTGCTTTTTCGGCGTGACCGGACAGACCGAAACGGCGGTCCAGTTCATCGAGTACGGCTTGTGGGTGTTGACCCAGTGCTGCGAGCATCACCAGGCTATGGAACCACAAGTCGGCGGTTTCGTAGATGACATCACTGCAGTCCCCGCTGATGGCGGCGTCCTTGGCGGCGATGATGGTTTCGACCGACTCTTCGCCGACCTTCTCCAGAATCTTGTTCAGCCCCTTGTGATAGAGACTGGCGACGTAGGAAGAGTCCGCAGCCGCACCTTTGCGCTCTTCGAGCACTTGCGCCAGGCGAGACAAGGTATCAGTCATGTTCAGTGTCCTGCTTGATAAATGGCATCTGGGTCTTTGAGTACCGGATCCACGGTTTTCCAGCCGGCGTCCTCAAAGACGCGGTAGAAGCAGCTTTCGCGCCCGGTGTGGCAGGCGATACCGCCAATCTGCTCGACCATCAGAATGATCACGTCTGCGTCGCAGTCCAGGCGCAGTTCGTGAAGCTTCTGCACGTGACCCGATTCTTCGCCTTTGCGCCATAACTTGCCACGCGAACGCGACCAATAGATAGCGCGGTTTTCGGCAGCGGTCAGGCTCAAGGCTTCACGGTTCATCCAGGCCATCATCAGAACGCGTCCGGTTTGGTGGTCCTGCGCGATGGCAGGGACCAGACCGTCACGGTCCCATTTGATCTCGTCCAGCCAGTCTTTCATCGTCGGCTCCGGCCGCTCTGTGGATGGGTTAGTGTGCCAGCGACCTGCGCGGATGGCTATCGGCGAACGACCAGATATAAGCCTGCCACCAGCATGAGAAGCGCAGGCCAGGCGCTCAGGGCAATGAGCGCGTCACCCGTTTGCGTGTGCGCGGTGGCCAGGACCACGCCACCTGCGAGCAGTCCGGCGCCGATCAGGCGCAGCGCCCAATGATCACTGTTGCGCGAATACGGCGGTGGCGGGTCGGAGGTGTGCGGCTGCGACAAGCGTTCGAGCAGGTCGCGGGTCATGTTGGCCAGGTGCGGAATCTGCTCGACCTGGGATTGCAGGTTGCCAATCAGCGTTTTCGGGCTGACACGCTCACGCATCCAGCGCTCCAGAAACGGCTGCGCCGTGCTCCAGAGGTCCAGTTCCGGGTAAAGCTGACGGCCCAGACCTTCGATGTTGAGCAGGGTCTTTTGCAGCAAAACCAGCTGCGGCTGGACTTCCATGTTGAAGCGGCGGGCAGTCTGGAACAGGCGCATCAACACCTGGCCGAAGGAAATATCCTTGAGTGGTTTCTCGAAGATCGGCTCGCACACGGTCCGGATTGCGGCTTCGAATTCATTGAGCTTCGTCTCTGCCGGGACCCAGCCCGAATCGATGTGCAACTGCGCCACGCGGCGGTAGTCACGCTTGAAGAAGGCGAAGAGATTGCGCGCCAGATAGTCCTGGTCTTCCGGGGTCAGGCTGCCGACGATGCCGCAGTCGATGGCAATGTATTGCGGATCCCAGGGCGCAACGGTGCTGACGAAGATGTTGCCGGGGTGCATGTCGGCATGGAAGAAGCTGTCGCGGAACACTTGGGTGAAAAACAGCTCGACCCCGCGTTCTGCGAGTTTTTTCATGTCGGTGCGCTGGTCGGCCAGGGTTGCCAGGTCGGTGACCTGAACGCCGTAGATGCGCTCCATCACCAGCACCTTCGGCCGGCACCAGTCCCAGTAGACCTGCGGCACATAGAGCATGGTCGAGCCTTCGAAATTGCGGCGCAACTGGCTGGAGTTGGCCGCCTCGCGCAGCAGATCGAGCTCGTCGTAAATGGTCTTTTCGTAATCGGCGACCACGTCCACCGGATGCAGCAGGCGGGCGTCTGCCGACAGACGTTCAGCGATTTTCGCGAGGATGAACAGCCAGGCGAGGTCCGAACCGATGATCGGCTTGAGCCCTGGACGCACGACCTTCACGACTACTTCTTCGCCTGTCTTGAGACGGGCGGCGTGCACTTGCGCCACCGAAGCAGAGGCCAACGGGGCAACGTCGAAGCGGCTGAACACCTCGCTGATCTTCGCGCCCAGTTGCGATTCGATCAGGGCAACGGCTTTCTCTGACTCGAACGGCGGCACGCGATCCTGCAGCAGCATCAATTCGTCGGCGATGTCCTCTGGCAGCAGATCGCGACGGGTCGAAAGCAACTGGCCGAATTTGATGAAGATCGGCCCCAGGTCCTGCAACGCCAGGCGCAAACGCGCGCCTCGATTGAGCTCACTCTTGCGTCGCGGGATCCACCGCCACGGCAGCACGAAGCGCACGGCAAGCAGCCACCACGGCAGTGGCAAAGCGAACAGCAGGTCATCGAGGCGGTACCGGATTACGACACGCTGGATGCGAAACAGACGGCGGACGGCAAGCAGGCTCATGCGTTATCGCTGGATTTGAGAGATTGGGCCAGACGCTCGAAGCGGGCTTCGAGGCGTTCCAGGTCTTGTTTGGTCTGATCCAGTTCGGCGAAGCGGGCTTCAGCCTCGCGCCTGCCAACCAGAGTGCGTGACTCTTCAGCCAGATATTCGGCCAGATTATGGCTCAGGCTTTCGGCGCTTTCGCGGGTCCAGCGCGCGGTGTTGCGCAGGTGCCCGCCCATCAGCGGCGTTGCAACGGGGCCGAGCCAGCGTTGCAGCTCGTATTCCCAGTCCAGGTCCAGGTCCTGAAGCACACCCACCAGCTCAAGCAACACAGCGCTTTCGCCTTCCAGGTCGACTTCGGGGCTGTGCAGGACGGCGTTCTTGTCCTTGCTCAGTGCCAGGCGCATCAGGCTCGCTGCCGGCGCGCGCAGCGTCACATCGGTGCCACCTTCCCAGTTCGCGGCGAGCATCAGGCCCTCGTCGCTGGGCAGGATGTGCACGTGAAAGGCAGGGCTGGTGCACTCGATCGCGACGACTTTGCCGCTCAGCCGGTCAAGGCGCGGCAAAGCGGTGCTGTCCATCTGCAGCACGCGATTGATGCCGTGTTCGGCGCTGGCGAGCAAGCCGCTGATCAACATCAGGGTTTGATACCCCGGTGCAGGGCAACGATGCCGGAGGTCATGTTGTGATAGGTCACGCGGTCGAAACCGGCCTGGACCATCATCGACTTCAGGGTTTCCTGATCCGGGTGCATGCGGATCGATTCGGCTAGATAGCGATAGCTTTCCGAATCGTTGGTGATCAGCTTGCCCGCCAATGGCATGAAGGCAAACGAATAGGCGTCGTAGACCTTGGACATGACCTTGTTGGTCGGTTTGGAGAACTCCAGCACCAGCAGCCGGCCGCCGGGCTTGAGCACGCGCAGCATCGAGCGGATGGCGTCTTCTTTGTGCGTTACGTTGCGCAAGCCGAAGGCGATGGTCACGCAGTCGAAGTAGTTGTCAGGGAAGGGCAGTTTTTCAGCGTCCGCCTGAACGAACTTGATGTTGCCGGCCACGCCACGGTCCAGCAGGCGGTCACGGCCGACCTTGAGCATGGACGCGTTGATGTCAGCCAGCACCACTTCGCCGGTGGGCCCTACCAGGTGCGAAAATTTCTTCGCCAGATCGCCCGTGCCGCCTGCGATGTCCAGCACGCGGTTGCCGGTACGCACGCCGGAAAGCTCGATCGTGAAGCGCTTCCAGAGGCGATGCATGCCGCCGGACAGGACGTCGTTCATCAGGTCGTACTTGGCCGCAACGGAGTGAAAAACTTCGGCGACTTTCTCGGCCTTCTGGCTTTCGGCCACGGTTTTGTAACCGAAGTGGGTGGTGGGTTCGGCATCGCTGCCTTTGCGCGGATCGTTCATATCGCTGTCACCGGAATAAAGTGCCGCCATTCTAATCGTCGGGGCTGGCTTTGTCTTGACAAGGCTCACCGTGAACAGTTTCTTCGCCAGATGCCGCTGGTATAGTGGCCCGACGATTCACCTGGACGAAGGAGCCCGCCGATGGCCCGCATTACCGTAGAACGCCCGCATGCGCTGGGTAAGGACAAGGCTCGCGAGAAGGCCGAGTTGCTGGCTGAGAAGCTGGGCGATAAATATGGCATCGAGCACAGCTGGGACGGCGACGTTGTGTCGCTGGAGGGCAAGGGCGCCAAAGGCACGGTTCAGGTCGAAGATGCCCTGGTGCGCGTTAGCATCGAATTGAATTTCTTCCTGTCTGCGATGAGCAGCACCATCCAGTCCGAGGTCGAGCGCCAGCTGGATAAAGCCCTGACGGCGTAATGCCTTCTCTTGTAGGAGCGTGGCTTGTCCCGCGATCGGCGACGAAATCGTCGTAAACCTGAGTACGCGGTAGTCCTGGGACAACGGATTTGCCGCATCTACGACTGCTTCGCAGCCGATCGCGGGACAAGCCACGCTCCCACATCGCCCACCCCCAACCTAGGGTGAGCTTTCTAATTTTTCTCTCTACTTTGTGCCCATGCCCCGACTTCCATGGGGCGGTTCCTCTTACCCTTCGAGCGTGAGGTGCACCATGGTCAAAGTTACCCTCAAGAAAAAAGTCGAGGCCGACGAAGCGAAGACGTTTTCGGAAGTCCGGCTGTATGCCCGCAAGATCTGGCTGGCCGGGCTGGGCGCTTACGTCAAGGCTGGACAGGAAGGCGCCGACTACGTCAAGGAACTGATCAAGACCGGCGAGCAGACCGAGAAAAAAGCGAAGAAAGTCATCGATGAATCTGTCGACGCCGCCAACAGCGAAATCGAATCGGTGAAGGACGACGTGACGAAGGCCAAAGGTCGGGTTGAAGTGCAGCTGGATAAAATCGAAAGCGCATTCGATCGCCGTGTGGCCAGCGCCTTGAATCGCATTGGCATACCGTCTAAACATGATGTTGAGACACTCTCTGCTAAGCTCGATGAGCTGACGGCATTGCTTGAACGTGTCGCGCGTAAACAATAAGGAGAGCGGGATGGCTGGCAAAAAGAAAACCGAAAAAGAAGGCAGCTCCTGGATTGGCGAGGTTGAAAAATACTCCCGCCAAATCTGGCTGGCTGGTTTAGGCGCTTACTCGAAAATCAGCAATGACGGCAGTAAGCTTTTCGAATCTTTGGTCAAGGACGGCGAGAAGGCCGAGAAGGAAACCAAGGCTACCGTTGGCAAGAGCGTCGATACGGCAAAGGCCTCGACCAAATCCCGCGTCGGCGACGTGAAGGATCTGGCGCTGGGCAAATGGGGCGAGCTGGAAGGTGCTTTCGACAAGCGCCTGAACAGCGCAATTTCGCGCCTGGGCGTGCCGAGTCGCAATGAAGTCAAAGCGCTGCACAGTAAGGTCGATCTGCTGACCCGACAGATCGAGAAGCTGACCGGCGCGTCGGTCACGCCGATCTCGAAGACCGCGGCAGCCAAGCCGGCCACCAAGCCTGCGAGCAAAACCACTGCCAAGCCTCTGGCCAAGGCAGCGGCCAAGCCGGTCGCCAAGGCGGCGAGCAGCGTCGCCAAGAAAACTGCAGCGGCCAAACCTGCAGCTTCCAAAGCGGCAGCCAAACCGGTTGCAGCAGCGTCCAAGGCAGCCGCTTCCACCGCCGCCAAGGCGAAAACGGTCGCCGCCAAGCCTGCACCGAAGGCCGCAGCGAAACCGGCTGCCAAGCCAGCGGCGAAACCAGCAGCAGCGGCGAAACCAGCGGCAAAACCAGCCGCCGCGAAAAAGCCTGCAGCAGCCAAAAAGCCCGCCGCAGCCGCCAAGCCGGCCGCAGCTTCTACACCGGCTCCCTCTGTCAGTGCTACACCCGCTGCGTCAGCACCGTCGGCCCCTGCCGCTGCAACGTCGTCAGCCTCCACGGCGTCGACACCGTCCAGCCAATCCTGATTCCCGGCTGGCCACACCAAAACCCGATCTGTGAAAGCTGGTCGGGTTTTTTTGTAGGTGACCTCTTGCCTGTGCAGGAGCGCGCTTGCCCGCGATTGCGGTGTGTCAGGCAATCAACTAATGCCTGACACGTTGCAATCGCGGGCAAGCGCGCTCCTACAAGGAGTCGCTGAAGCCAGCGTGATTCAATCCTCCAGATAGTGCCGCGCCAACTGCTCGGCGGCGTGTCGCGCACCCGGTTTGAGGTGCGGCGCGACCAGCATCATGATCTGGTACACCACCACTCGCGTTTCGCCTTCGCGATCAAGGATGCGTTGATAGTCCAGCGAGAACAGCAGGGTCATGGTGATCTGTTCCACCAGTTGGCCCAGCGCCTGAGTATCACTGGTCACCTGACCTTCGGCCTTTAAACGCGCCAGTAGCGAGGCCAGGGTGCGCTTGATCGCGTTCAGCAGGTTGCGAATGCCACGCGCCAGTTTCGGCAGCCGACTGGCAAGGTTCGACAGGTCCTGAAACAGGAAGCGATAGTGCGACAGGCGCTCGACGATCAGGTGCAAAAACAACCAGTAATCTTCGGCGTCCAGACGAGCATCCGCAGGCGGGTCGAGCAAGGGTGCCAGTTCGTTCTGAAAGCGCTCGAACAGCTCCATCACCAACGGCTCCTTGCCATGAAAGTGGTAGTAGAGATTGCCGGGGCTGATCTCCAGTTCGTTGGCAATTTCCAGCGTCGAGACGTTGGGTTCGCCCTGACGATTGAACAGCGCCAGGGCACATTCGAGTATGCGGTCGCGGGTCTTCATCCAGTCTTCTTAATTCGGTACGTGTGCAGTGATGGGGGCAGGCGCGCGGATTCAACGGACGCGCACGTACGTCCCCGGCGCGGCTTCCATCGGTGGGTAATTCTGGTTACCCAGCGCCGTGAGCGTTTCGCGCTGCGGCCCTGATCGCGCCTGAATCCACTCGAGCCAGCTCGGCCACCAACTGCCGTCGCTGCGCTGCGCGTCGTAATACCAGGCACGCGGATCGCTGCTCAATTTGCCGTTCTCGACAAAGTTGGACTTCGGGTTGCCCGGCGGATTGAGGATGCTCTGCACGTGGCCGCTGTTGGAAAGCAAAAAACGGCGCTCGCCTCCCAGGAGCAGCGTCGAGCGATAGACCGCGTCCCACGGCGTGATGTGGTCGTTGATGCCCGCTACGCTGAAGCTGTCCACCGTGACTTTTTGCAGATCGATCGGCGTACCGCAGACCTCGAGGCCGCCTGGATGGGTCAGCGGGTTGTGCTTGAAGAAGTCCAGCAAGTCACCATGCAGCGCGGCGGGCAGGCGGGTGCTGTCGTTGTTCCAGTAAAGAATGTCGAAGGGTGGCGGCGCCTTGCCCAACAGATAGTTGTTCACCCAGTAGGTCCAGATCAGGTCGTTCGGGCGCATCCAGGCGAACACCTTGGCCATGTCGCGACCATCCAGTACGCCGCGCTGATACGAGCGGCGCTTGGCGGCTTCAAGCGTCTGTTCGTCGATGAACAGCGTGGCCGGACTCTCGATCTGGCTGTCCAGCAGACTGACCAGGTAACTGGCGCTCGATACCCGGCGCATCTGTCGCTTGGCCTGAAGATGGCCTTGCAGCGCGGCGATGGTCAGTCCGCCCGCGCAAGCTCCCATCAGGTTGACCTCGCGCGCGCCGGTGATCGTGCGGCACACGTTCATCGCCTCCTCGGCGGCTTGCACGTAACTGGACAGGCCCCATTCGCGATGCCGGACATCCGGGTTGCGCCAACTGATGATGAAGGTCTGCAGGCCGTTCTTCAGCGCGTACTGCACGAAACTGTTGGTCGGGCTGAGATCGAAAATGTAGTACTTGTTGATCTGCGGCGGCACGATTAGCAGCGGGCGTGCGTACTGTTTTTCGCTCATCGGCTTGTACTGGATCAGCTCCAGCAGTTCGTTGCGAAACACCACGGCGCCTGGCGTGACCGCCAGCGTGCGGCCGATCTCGAACGCGTCTTTGGTGGTCTGGCTGGGCAGACCGTTGTTGTGCATGAAGTCGTCGAGCATGTGGCTCAGACCTTTGATTACGCTGGTGCCGCCTGAGTTGAACAGCTCCTTCAGCGCCATCGGATTGAGCAAGGTATTGGTCGGCGCGAGGGCGTCGTTGAGCAGCGCAAAGATGAATTGCGCGCGCGAGCGGTCGTCTTCACTCAGGTTGCTGTCGTCGATCCAGCTGCGTACCTGGTGCTGCCAGCTCAGATAGGCCTGCAAGCCGCGCCGATAGAGCGGGTTGTGCGCCCAAGTCGGGTCACTGAAACGGTTGTCGTGAGGGTGAGGCTGGTAAGGGAGGTCGCCCAGCATGACGCGGCCCAACTGGCCGCCGAGCGCCAGCGCGTGGCGCGCGGTGTAAACCGGATGTTTAAGGCCTTGCAGTGCCACGTTGCGCAGGGTCGAAAACAAATCCCGCCCGCGCAGGCCAGTGATTGCGCTCTGTGCGTTGATGTACGTGGAGGGTATGGGATAGGGGTTTTTCGCCGGTTTGTCTCGCATGGGTCAACACTCCTTCGTCAGGCCATAAGCAAATAAACCTGCGCGCAACCCTGAATCAGCTGTTGCGCGCTGCCCTGCGCCTTGGCAATCCCGCCGATGGCGCAGTCAATCAAGTGACTTCCGTACTCCCGAGGTGCGACCGGCCTGAGCCGGGTAAGCGTCCTCCGGGGTAAGCGGTACCGACGCCTTACCGGCTAAAGCCGGTCCTACTGGTTTCCCGGCTTAGGCCGGTGTCAGCGATTCTGCGGCGGCGTCGAGGTTTCCCGCCGCAGCTTATTGTTGAAGCACGAACTCCTGCCGGTCTTGGCACAGTCTCATTTCAGGGTTGGCGCACGACGGGGGCTGGCTGCGGGTGCATGACGGCGCGCTGCCGCTCCTGCTGAAGAAACTTCATGATGATGGGCGCGACGGCCTCGGCTCGGGTGATCAAAAACAAGTGACCATCATCGATTATGTGTAGCTGGGCATTGGGTATGCGCCAGGCCAATAGTCGCATGTTGATCAGCGGGATCAGCGGATCGTCGTCGCCGGCCAGCACCAGCGTCGGCTGGCGAATCTTGTGCAGCCAGTGAATGCTGGTCCAGCCCATGCCGGCAAACAGTTGCCAGTAGTAGCCCATTTTTCCGGACGAGCGGACCTTGGCCGCATGGTTGGCGGCCAGATGCGGGTCGCGCCGAAACGCCCCGCCGTAGATTTCCGGGGCGATCCTGATGACGTGGGACGGCTGGATATAACGCCGCGGACTCGCCATCAGCCACAATACTCTGGGCTTGCCCGGCACCATCACTGCACCGGCTGCGGTGGCGGCGAGCACCAGTTTCTTGCAGCGTTCCGGGTAGTCGTGGGCAAACTGTTGCGCCAGCGCGCCGCCCCACGACACGCCGATCGCGTTGACCTGACCGTAATCCAGGTAATCGAGCATGCGTGCGGCAAGTTTTGCCAGACCGGGAAACCGGTATGGACGGCTTGGGGTCGATGAGCCGCCCACGCCGGGCACGTCGAAGGCGATGACCTCAAGGTCAGGATCCAGCGCTTCGACGAACGGAAAGACCAGCTCCAGGTTGGCGCCGATTCCATTGAAGATCAGCAGCGGCGTGAGATGGCTCTTGCCGGGGCGCACGGCCGTGCGGATGTTGTGGCCATCCAGATCGATGGTGCGAAATACAAACGGTTGCGGCATGCGCGAAGCCCTGTGGGTTAAACGCCGGTCATGCAGTCCTGCGCTTTTCCGGTCCTGAAACCGCGTCGCGGTTCCTGTGTGTTCGATGCTTGCCGTTCCATTTACAGCGTGCTGCCTGTGACAGGCGCAAATCCCGCAAGCGTATCAATCGCGGGACGAGCCACGCTCCTGCGGTTAAACGCTATCTTTCGTGCACATACGTTCCCGGAGCCGCCTCGCCTGCGGGGTACGCTTTGTTGCCCAGGCTGGCGGGCGCCTTTTTCAGCTTGCCTGAGCGTTCGGCCTGCCAGTTATGCCAGTGCAGCCACCAGGAGTCAGTGTGCTTGGTCGCATCTTCCTGCCATCGCTGAGCATCATCGGGCAATTCAGGGTTGGTCATGTAACGCGCTTTCGGGTTACCCGGCGGGTTCAGGATGCTCTGGATATGCCCGCTGTTGGACAGCACGAACTCGGTCTTGCCCCCGAAAAGTCGCGCCGACTTGTAGCAAGAGACCCAAGGCGTGATGTGATCATTGGTGCCTGCCAGGCAGAAGATGTCACTTTTGACCTGTTTCAGATCGATTGGCGTGCCGCAGACTTCCAGGGCGTTTGCGCGCGTCAGCGGATTATTCTTGAACATCTCGATCAAGTCGCCATGAAACGCTGCGGGCAGACGTGTGGTGTCGTTGTTCCAGAAAAGGATGTCGAAAACCGGCGGCTCGTTGCCCAGCAGATAGTTGTTCACCCAGTAATTCCAGATCAGGTCGTTCGGTCGCATCCAGGCAAAGACCTTGGCCATGTCTTTGCCTTCCAGAACCCCGGCCTGATACGAATGACGCTTGGCCGACTCCAACGTCTGCTCGTCGACGAACAGAGAAACCTGAGTGTCCAGCGTGGTGTCGAGCACGCTCACCAGCAGCGTCAGGGCGTTGACCTTCTGCTCGCCCAGCGCCGCGTAATGCCCCAGCAGCGCCGTGCAGGTGATGCCGCCAGAGCATGCGCCGAGCATGTTGACGTCCTTGCTTCCGGTGATCTTGCAGACCACGTCCACGGCTTCCTTCACGGCGTCGATATACGTCGACAGCCCCCATTCGCGCTGCGCTTTGGTGGGGTTTCGCCAGCTGATGATGAAGGTCTGCACGTTGTTGCGCAGGCAGAAGCGCGCCAGGCTCTTGTCCTGGCTGAGGTCGAACACATAAAACTTGTTGATCTGCGGAGGGACCACGAGCATCGGACGCTCGTGAACCTGTTCGGTGATCGGCCGGTACTGAATCAGCTCCAGCACGTCGTTACGAAACACCACCGCGCCCTCGGTGGTGCCGAGATTCTTGCCGACCTCGAACGCGTCCATATTGACCTGGCTCGGCATGCCGCCGTTGTTCACCAGATCCTTGCCCAGGTGGGACAAGCCGTCGAGAATGCTTTTACCGCCGGTTTCAAAAAAGCGTTTGACCGCTGCCGGGTTGGCCGCGCCGTTGGTGGGCGACATCGCCTCAGTCATCAGCGTGATCACGAAATGGCCGCGGCTGATGTCCTGCGCAGACAGGTTGCTGTCGTCGATCCAGTCGTGCAGCTCCTTGCGCCAGGCGAGGTAAGTCTGCAGATAGCGGCGATAAAGAGGGTTCTGGCTCCAGGCCGGATCGGCAAAGCGGCGGTCGTCGCTTTCCGGGGTCAGCGTGGATTTGCCCAGCAGGACGTTTTTCAGTTCAAGCCCGAAATGGGCCACGTGCCGGGCACTGTGGAAAGGTTGTTTGATGGCTTGAGTCAATACCATGCGAGCCGTGGTGAGCAAATCCTTGCGCCGCAACCCGACGACGGGATTCAGCCCCAGCGTATGTTCAGAGGCCTGACGCGGCAGATCATCATTACTCTTGTTACTCATCTACGACGCTCCATTGTCCTGAGACGAGTACTGACATCCCTGTGAAAAGCGCAACAGGCCAATGCCAGCACTGCTCTCGGGTGACCGATGATTAACACAACCGGACGCGGACGTTCGCCAACGACCAGCCCGATGGGGCTGTGACGGATACGGCTTCCACGGTCCACGCCGGCAGGCTTCTGCAAAAAATCCGATGCAGATGGCTTGCCATGATCATTGGTTACGCGAGATTCAAAAAAATCGCAAGCAGGGCCAGTCATTGACCGCTGCGCGGCCTATTGAAACAAATGCGATTAGAAAGCGCGTCCTAAAACGCCCGCCGGTATGCAGGGCGCGGACTAGAGCATCAGCCGAATGACTTGCTCGGAAGGGTCGCGGGATTTTCCGGCTGCTTTGAGCTCAGCCAGATAGTCGTCCCACAAAGATTCCTGGCGCTGGGCCAGTTGTTCAAGGTATTCCCACGTGAACAATCCGCTGTCATGACCATCGTCGAAGGTCAATTTCAGTGCGTACTGCCCGGCAGGTTCAATTTTGCTCAGGCCCACGCCCAGCTTGCCGAATTGCAGAATGGGGTTGCCGTGCCCTTGCACCTCGGCTGAGGGCGAATGCACGCGCAGAAATTCCGCAGGCAGATGGTATTCCTCATCGGGTCCGTATTTCAGGCTGAGGATTTTCGAGGCTTTGTGAAGCTGGATCGCGGTGGGGATTCGGGACATGATTTTTGCGCCTCACACTGAACGTTGTAGGAGTGAGCTTGCTCGCGATTGCTTCGGATCAGGTCAATACATCGTTGCCTAACGCCGCATCGCGAGCAAGCTCACTCCTACAGGGACTTGCGGTAATTACAGAATGTAGCGCGACAGGTCTTCGTCTTCGGCCAGTTCGCCCAGATGGCTGTTGACGTACTCGGCGTCGATGTTGATGGTCCCCGAATCCTGCGCCGTCGCCAGATCGCCTGCGCTGAAAGACACTTCTTCCAGCAGACGCTCCAGCAACGTGTGCAGACGACGAGCACCGATGTTCTCGGTTTTCTCGTTGACCTGCCAGGCGATCTCGGCAAGGCGCTTGATGCCTTCAGGCAGGAACTCGATGTTCAGGCCTTCAGTCTTCAGCAGCTCACGGTACTGCTCGGTCAGGGACGCGTGAGGCTCGCTGAGGATGCGCTCGAAGTCCTGCGGGCTCAGCGCCTTGAGTTCAACGCGAATCGGCAGACGACCCTGCAGCTCAGGCACCAGATCGCTTGGCTTGCTCAGATGGAATGCGCCCGATGCGATGAACAGGATATGGTCGGTCTTGACCATGCCCAGTTTGGTGTTGACGGTGCAGCCTTCGATCAGTGGCAGCAGGTCGCGCTGCACGCCTTCGCGAGACACGTCCGCGCCACCGACGTTGCCGCGCTTGGCCACTTTGTCGATCTCGTCGATGAACACGATGCCATGCTGCTCGACGGCTTCCAGCGCCTTGCCCTTGAGCTCTTCGTCATTGACCAGACGGCTCGCCTCTTCGTCACGGACCATCTTCAAGGCGTCCTTGACCTTCAACTTGCGGGACTTCTTCTTGCCCTTGCCCATGTTGGCAAACAGGCTTTGCAGCTGGTTGGTCATCTCTTCCATGCCGGGCGGCGCGGAGATATCCACACCCATGGCCTCGGAGACTTCGATCTCAATTTCCTTGTCGTCCAGCTGACCTTCACGCAGACGCTTGCGGAAAAGCTGACGCGTATTGGTGTCGCTTGGCGAAGCCTCTTCCTGAAAACCGCGGGCCTGAGGCAGCAGCGCGTCGAGGATACGGTCTTCGGCAGCGTCTTCGGCGCGATGACGGACCTTGGTCATTTCCTGCTCGCGCAGCAATTTCATCGCAGCGTCCGCCAAGTCACGAATGATCGACTCGACGTCGCGACCCACGTAGCCGACCTCGGTGAACTTGGTCGCTTCCACCTTGATGAACGGCGCGTTGGCGAGCTTGGCCAGGCGACGGGCGATCTCGGTTTTACCGACACCGGTCGGGCCGATCATAAGAATGTTCTTCGGCGTGACTTCTACGCGCAGCTCTTCGGGCAGCTGCATCCGGCGCCAGCGGTTACGCAGCGCAATGGCGACGGCGCGCTTGGCATCGTCCTGGCCAATGATATGGCGATTGAGCTCGTGGACAATTTCACGGGGAGTCATGGACATGGTATTCGACGGTCCTCTGGGCGAGTGAGTGGGGCGGGTGGCGATGGATTGCGACCGTGCCGCGACTTACTCGACGAGGTCCTGCTCCTCAATGGTGATGTTGTGGTTGGTGAAGACGCAGATGTCGCCAGCGATGTGCAACGCCGTTTCGGCGATTTCCCGGGCAGACAGTTCGGTCTTCAGCAGCAGGGCGCGAGCGGCGGCCTGTGCGAATGCACCACCGGAGCCCATGGCGATCAGGCCGTCTTCAGGTTCAACGACGTCGCCGTTGCCGGTAATGATCAGCGAAGCATCTTTGTTGGCGACTGCCAGCATGGCCTCCAGACGGCTCAGGGAGCGGTCGGTGCGCCAGTCTTTGGCGAGTTCTACCGCGGCGCGCACAAGGTGGCCCTGGTGTTTTTCCAGCTGGGCCTCGAAGCGTTCGAACAGGGTGAATGCATCGGCGGTGGCGCCTGCAAAGCCGGCGATGACCTGGCCGTGATAAAGACGACGGACCTTTTTGGCATTGCCTTTCATGACGGTATTGCCCAGGGAAACCTGGCCGTCACCCGCCATGACGACTTTGCCTTGGCGGCGCACTGAAACGATGGTGGTCAAGGGGAGAGTCTCCACGCAGTGGGGCGAAAATGCCCTGATGGAAACTCATATGGGGGTGGGGTCGGGTATTTCAACCGCTGAAGGGGTTGGGGGATGAATGGCAGCTGTTGGCAATCGCAGGATGCCGCATCTCACTGTAGGAGCGTGGCTTGTCCCGCGATCGGCTGCGAAGCAGTCGTAAAATCGGACGGCTCTGTCATTTCTGACGCACCGCATTCAAAGATTTTACGACGACTGCGTCGGCGATCGTCCGGATGCGGCCCAGAGACAAGCCACGCTCCTACAGGACGACGTACGTTCTTAACGGCTCTGACGCTGTTGCAGCAACAGGTTGCTGAAACCGCCGCCTGCGAGCTGCTTCTGCGCTGTCGTCAGTTGCTCACGGTTGCTGAACGGACCGACCAGCACGCGGTACCAGGTTTCATCCTTGACGGTTCCAGACTCCACCGTCGCCGCCTGGCCGAGCAGGATGATCTGCGCGCGGACCTTTTCAGCGTCGGTCTGCTTGCGGAACGACCCCGCCTGCAAGAAGAACGTGGTCACCGGCGCAGGTTTGGCGACCGGCGGCGCAGGTGGTGGTGTCAGGCCGCTGAGCGCGGCCTGGGCGCGCGCGGTGTCGATCTTCGCGGCCTGTTCCGGCGTCACAGGCGTCGTCGGCGCGACGACGGCAGGTGGCGTCTTTTCTGGCACTGCTTCGTTCGGAACGATGACTTCCGATTCAGGCAACAGCGTGTAGAAATCGTACTTTGGCTTCACTGGGGCCGTCGGGCTGGGCGGCGTCTTGTTCGCTTCAGCGATTTTCGCCGCCTTGGCGTCGGCCTTGGCGCGCTTGATGTCGTCTCCGCCGCCTGGTTCGAGTTTCATCAGGAACACGATGAACGCCCCGACGGACAGACCGATCGCCAGCCACAGCCATCCCGGAATCGGCTTCTTTGCGGGTGCCTCGTACCGGCTGGCGCCGCGCTTGGGAGCAGGTTTCTTTTTGACTGCCAACTTACATACGCTCCAGAGTTTCCAGACCCAGCAACTGCAGGCCTTGCTTGAGGGTGCGGCCAGTCAGGTGCGCCAAGCGCAGACGGCTTTGCTGTTGCTCGGGATTTTCCGCGGCCAGGATCGGGCAGTTCTCATAGAAGCTGGAGAACAGACCGGCCAGGTCGTACAGGTAGGCGCACAACACATGTGGCGTGCCTTTTTCAGCGACGTTGTTCACGGTCTCGCCGAACTGCGCCAGGCGTGCGGCCAGGTCCTGTTCCTGCGGCGCTTCGAGGACGATCTGGCCCTTGCTTGGGTCGAAAGCCTCGCCCAGCTTGCGGAATACACCGGAAACGCGGGTGTAGGCGTACAACAGGTACGGCGCGGTGTTGCCCTCGAAGCTCAGCATCTGATCGAAGTTGAAGCTGTAATCGCTGGCGCGGTGTTTGGAAAGATCCGCGTATTTGACAGCGCTGATACCCACAGCCTTTGCGATGGTGCGCAATTCGTCTTCGGCGACCTCAGGGTTTTTCTCTTTCACCAGCACGTACGCGCGCTCTTCGGCCTCGTCCAGCAGGTCGACCAGCTTGACGGTGCCGCCGTCGCGGGTCTTGAACGGGCGGCCATCGGCGCCGTTCATGGTGCCGAAGCCCATGTGTTCCATTTGCATTCCGTTGGTCACGAAGCCTGCACGGCGCGCGACTTCGAACACTTGCTGGAAATGCAGAGCCTGACGCTGATCGACGAAGTACAGCGCGCGGTCGGCCTTCAATACATTGCTGCGGTAGCGCACGGCTGCCAGGTCGGTCGTCGCATACAGATAGCCGCCGCCGGCTTTTTGCACGATAACAGGCAGCGGCGTGCCTTCGGCGGTCTTGAATTCTTCCAGGAACACGCACTGCGCGCCATTGCTCTCGACCAGCAGACCGGCCTTCTTCAGGTCAGCAACGACATTGGCCAGATCATCGTTGTAGGCGCTTTCGCCCATGACGTCTTTGGGCGTCAGTTTGACGTTCAGGCGTTCGTAGACTTCCTGACAGTGCGACAGCGAGATGTCCTTGAAGCGGGTCCACAGCTTCAGGCATTCCGGGTCGCCGGCTTGCAACTTGACCACCAGTGCGCGAGCACGCTCGGCAAACTCCTCGGACTCATCGAACCGGCCCTTGGCCGCGCGGTAGAAGTTTTCCAGATCCGCCAGCTCGTCGCTGGTCGCTGGCGTCTCCTGCAAATAGGCCAGCAGCATGCCGAACTGGGTGCCCCAGTCGCCGACATGGTTCTGACGAATCACGGTGTCGCCGAGGAATTCGAGCACGCTGGCCACGCCATCGCCAATGATGGTCGAACGCAAGTGGCCGACATGCATCTCTTTGGCGAGGTTAGGCGCCGACAGATCGACCACGACGCGCTGGGCAGGGCCGTTCTTGCGCACCGACAGTGTCGGGTCCGCCAGGGCGGCATCCAGACGAGAGGCCAGGGCCTGGCTGTTCTGAAAGAAGTTGAGAAAGCCCGGGCCTGCGATATCGACCTTGCTGATTTGATCGTCGGCAGGCAGTGCCGCAACGATTTTTTCGGCCAGATCGCGAGGTTTCATGCCGGCAGGTTTGGCCAGCATCATCGCGATGTTGCTGGCGAAGTCGCCGTTTTTCTTGTCCTTGGCGTTTTCCACCTGAATCGCCGGCGTCAGCCCTTCCGGCAAGACGCCTTGGGTGACGAGTTGGCTCAGAGCTTGTTGAATCAGCTGGCGAATGGTGTCTTTCATGAGGCTCTCTTCAACCGCAAGCGCGGCAGCGCCTGGAGGCGCGGGTGGAAAAACTGGGCATTATCCGTTGCCGGGGCCACCTTGCCAACCGCGATGGATGTGCGGTTGTGATTTTGCTCGCGACCACAATCTCCTGAAGGTTCGGCCGCACCTTTAGTACAAGTCCACCGGATCGACATCCAGCGACCATCTGACCTGTCGCCCGCTGGGCATGCTCTCCAGCGCCAGCAGCCAGGTCGCCAGCAACTTGTGCAGCGGCGCCCGGGCATTCGCCTGCACCAACAGCTGAGCACGATATCGACCGGCACGACGCTCCATCGGAGCCGGAACCGGGCCCAACAGTTCAATCCCGCCCAGCGCCATTTCCTTCAGCAGATGCTCGGCCTCGCTGCAGGCCTCATCGAGGAAGCCCTCCGCCTGCCCCGGTTTGTGGGCTTCGGCGCGCAGCAGCGCCAAGTGCGAAAATGGCGGCAGGCCGGCGGCGCGGCGTTCGCTCAGCGCTTGCTCGGCGAAGGCGAAATAGCCTTGCTCGGTGAGCTGGATCAACAGCGGGTGTTCGGCCAGGTGGGTCTGAATGATCACTTTGCCTGGCTCTTCGGCACGACCGGCGCGGCCTGCCACCTGCACGATCAGTTGCGCCATGCGTTCACTTGCGCGGAAATCGCCAGAAAACAGCCCGCCGTCGGCATCGAGAATCGACACCAGCGTCACGCGCGGAAAGTGATGCCCTTTGGCGAGCATCTGGGTACCGACGAGGATGCAGGGATTGCCCTTCTGGATCGTTGCAAAGAGCTGGTTCATTGCATCCTTGCGTGAAGTGCTGTCGCGATCGACGCGCAGGACAGGGTAGTCGGGGAATAGAATCGCCAGACGCTCCTCGGCGCGCTCGGTCCCTGCGCCGACGGGGCGCAGATCGACCTTGCCACACGCCGGGCAATTGCGCGGCACGCGTTCCACATGGCCGCAATGATGGCAGCGCAGTTCGCCAGAGCGTTGATGAACCGTCATGCGCGCGTCGCAGCGATTGCATTCCGACAGCCATCCGCAGTCGTGACACAGCAGCGTCGGCGCAAATCCGCGCCGGTTGAGAAAGACCAGCACTTGTTGGCCGGCGGCCAGGGTCTGTGCGATCGCCTGATGCATGGGGCCGGAAATGCCGCTGTCCAGCGGGCGACTTTTTACATCCAGGCGCAGGAATCGAGGTTGCTGCGCACCGCCGGCGCGTTGGTTCAGGCGTAGGAGGGCGTACCTGCCGGTGTAAGCATTGTGCAGACTTTCCAGTGAGGGCGTTGCCGACCCCAGCACGATCGGAATGTCTTCCTGGCGCGCCCGCACCAATGCCAGATCCCGCGCGTGGTAACGCAGGCCTTCTTGCTGTTTATAGGAACCGTCGTGCTCCTCATCGATGATGATCAGCCCCGGGTTCTTCATCGGTGTGAACAGCGCCGAGCGCGTGCCGATGATGATGTCGGCCTCGCCGTCGCGCGCGGCAAGCCAGGCATCGAGACGATCTCGATCATTGACAGCCGAGTGCAGCAGGGCAATGCGGGCGTTGAAGCGCTGCTCGAACCGAGCCAGCGTCTGCGGGCCGAGGTTGATCTCGGGGATCAGCACCAGCGCCTGCTTGCCGGCCTCCAGGGTCTCGCGGATCAACTGCAAATAGACTTCGGTCTTCCCGCTGCCGGTGACACCGGCGAGCAGCGACGCATGAAAGCTGCCGAAGCCGGATCGAATGGCTTCGTAGGCGGCACGTTGTTCAGTGTTCAGCGGCAGCTCGGGTTGGGCCAGCCAGTGCTCATGCCGCTCGATGGGCGCATGGCCGCGCACCTCGACTGTCACTAATCCCTTGGCGAGCAACAGATTCAGGCTGTCGCGGTTGAGCATCAGCTTGCTCAGCAATTGATGAGCGACGCCGTGGGGATGTTGCGCGACGGTTTTCAGCGCTTCTTTCTGCTTGGGCGCGCGCGCGATGCGAGGATCATCGACGCTGGCGCCGGGAGCGATCTGCCAGAACCGCTCCTGTCGGGCCTCGGCCGGTTCACCCTGGCGCAGCAGCACCGGCAGGGCCCAACTCAACGTATCGCCCAGGCTGTGCTGGTAATACTGCGCCGTCCACAGGCACAGCTTGAACAATGCGGGTGGCAGCGGCGCCTCGGTATCCAGCACAGCGATGGCGGGTTTGAGCTTGTCGGCCGGCACCTCGCTGTGATCGGTGATCTCGATCAGAACGCCGATCATTTCCCGGCGGCCGAACGGCACGCGCAAGCGCATGCCCGGCTGTAACGCACTGCGTGCGATCCCTGCAGGCGCAAGGTAGTCGAAAAGACGACGCAAGGGCGAGGGCAGGGCAAGGCGCAAAATGGCGTCGGGCACGCGGCGGATATCCTGTTACGGAGTATGACGAAGGCGGCGATCTTAACAGACGACCGGTATCAAGGTTGGCATTGCGGACCGTTTGGGTACGACGAGGGGGCAGTAAGAGAAGCTGACCTTCGATGCGCGCTGCAGCGTTGAATCCGGCCAGATCGTCCTTCCATGACGGACGATTTCCTGACGTGGCCGAGGGCGCACGGCTGGCAAGGGTTTTCACACAGGCCGCTTGCGTGATTTGCGCGGTCTGTTAATATGCGCGGCCTAATTCCGTGCGGTATTCAACAATAGTGTTGGGTGGCGGCACGCTAGCCTGAGGAAATACCCATGAAAGCTGATATCCATCCAGTTTACGAAGCCGTTGACGCAACTTGCAGCTGTGGCAACGTCATCAAAACCCGTTCCACCCTGGCCAAGCCTCTGAGCCTGGACGTGTGCAACGAGTGCCACCCGTTCTACACCGGTAAGCAGAAGACTCTGGACGTCGGCGGTCGTGTCGACAAGTTCAAGTCGCGTTTCGGTGCGTTCGGCGCAACCAAAGCGAAGTAAGAGTGGTATTTCTGGATCGCTCCCCGAGCTTTTCCAGGCTGCTCAAAAAGGCGTCCCTTGCGGGCGCCTTTTTTGTGTCCACGATTTGGCTTGGCGCCGCTCACGCACTGTGTCCGGCGCCCGCGTCATTGCCTGCTGCGCAGGTTCAGCGCGTAGTGGATGGCGATACCTTGCGCCTGACCGACGGTCGCAGCGTGCGCATGATCGGACTGAATACGCCAGAAACTGGCAAAAAAGGTCAGTCCGCCGAGCCCTTTGCCGAAGCCGCGAAGCGTCGACTGCAGGCGCTCGTGGATGAAAGTGGCGGACAGGTCCGTTTACGCATCGGCGAGCAGGCTGCCGACCGTTACGGCCGTACGCTGGCCAACGTCTATGGGCGTGACGGCGCCAACCTCGAGGCGCAGATGCTTGCCGAAGGGCTGGGCTATCTGGTCGCCATTGACCCGAACGTCGCGTTAGTGAGTTGCCAGCAAAGCGCAGAGCGTACCGCGCGTCAGGCGGGGCTCGGCCTGTGGCGCAACGATCCGGCGCAGTCGGCCCGGCAAATCAGCCGTGGTGGCTTTGCGCTGGTCAACGGCACAGTCAGCAGCGTTCAGCGCAATAGCGGCGGAATCTGGATCGAGCTGGATGACACGCTGGTGCTGCGGATTGCGCCCGAGCTGATCGGTCAGTTCGATGCCAGGACGTTGTTGCGGCTGACAGGCAGCACGGTTGAAGCCCGCGGCTGGGTCGTCGACCGCTCGCGTCGCGCAGGGCTGAAACCTGGACAGCCTCGGTTGATGATGAGCATCACCCATCCTGCGATGTTGAATACAATTCAAAATTAAATTGTAGACATTTATAAGGCCTTTTGTCTTCACTCCACGCCTTGTATTCCGCGGCTCTACGCTAAAAGTCGTAGATGCGGCCACTTGACACAGGTGACCCGCCAGTCTTGTTAGGACTTTATGACTTGCGTATGCTCGTCGGTCCGTCTGTCCAACAGCAAAAAAGCGGAATGCCCACATGTCAGATTTGAAAACTGCCGCTCTCGAATATCACGCCAAGCCTCGTCCAGGGAAACTGAGCGTCGAACTCACCAAGGCCACCGCCACCGCCCGCGATCTGTCGCTGGCGTACAGCCCGGGTGTTGCCGAGCCAGTCCGCGAAATCGGTCGCGATCCGGAACTGGCCTACAAGTACACCGGCAAAGGCAACCTGGTCGCAGTCATTTCCGACGGCACCGCCATTCTGGGCCTGGGTAATCTGGGGCCATTGGCTTCCAAGCCGGTCATGGAAGGCAAGGGCGTTCTGTTCAAGCGTTTCGCCGGTATCGACGTGTTCGATATCGAAGTCGATTCGGAAAGCCCGCAAGCGTTCATCGACACCGTCAAGCGCATCTCCATCACCTTCGGCGGCATCAACCTGGAAGACATCAAGGCACCCGAGTGCTTCGAGATCGAAAAGGCGCTGATCGAGCAGTGCGATATCCCTGTTTTCCACGATGACCAGCACGGCACCGCAATCGTGACTGCCGCAGGCATGGTCAACGCCCTGGAAATCGCTGGCAAAACCTTGGAAGAGGCGAAAATCGTCTGCCTGGGCGCCGGTGCAGCGGCCATCTCCTGCATGAAGTTGCTGGTGAGCATGGGCGCGAAAATCGAAAACATCTTCATGATCGACCGTAACGGTGTCGTTCACGCTGGCCGTTCCGACCTGAACCAGTACAAGGCTCAGTTCGCCCACGCCACTGACAAACGCACCCTCGCAGACGCGCTCGATGGCGCCGATGTGTTCGTCGGTCTGTCAGGCCCGAACCTGCTGAGCGCAGAAGGTCTGAAGTCCATGGCGGCCAATCCGATCGTATTCGCGTGCTCGAACCCGGATCCGGAAATTTCGCCAGAGCTGGCTCATGCCACCCGCAGCGACGTGATCATGGCGACCGGCCGTTCGGACTATCCGAACCAGGTCAACAACGTACTGGGCTTCCCGTTCATTTTCCGCGGAGCACTGGACGTTCGCGCCAAGCGCATCAACGAAGAAATGAAGATCGCCGCGGCCAACGCCCTGCGCGAACTGGCCAAGGAGCCCGTTCCTCAGGAAGTCAGCGACGCTTACGGCGGCATCAAGCTGGAATTCGGTCGTGAGTACATCATTCCGAAACCACTGGACGTTCGTCTCCTGACCGTCGTTTCCGACGCCGTGGCCAAAGCTGCGATCGAAAGCGGTGTGGCGACCCTGCCGTATCCGAAGCACTACCCGCTGACAAGCGTGGATGACGTGTTCAACGGATAAAAGCATCCGCCCATAAAAAAACCCAGCCAAGTGCTGGGTTTTTTTATGGGTGCGAATTCTGTTTTGGTTGTAGGAGTGAGCCAATTGTGTTTAATGCCCATTCGATCAACGGCGTAAGACCCGACGCCTTCCCGGCTAAAGCCGGTCCTACGCAACGTTGCAGTGTGTGTAGGACCGGCTTCAGCCGGGAAGAGGTCCGCTGCATGCTGTGGAGATGCAGCGGCCCGGCGTCAGTCTTCGCGAGCAAGCTCGCTCCTACAGGGATCAGAACAAGTCGATCGGCGCCGATTCGTCTGCCGGCAGCGGACTGCCCGGGGCCGGGCTGCCGTTGAGTTCGTTCACGCTAGGTGGCGTGTCTTCGCTCTTGAACAGTTCAAAGAACGCACCTGCCGTGCTCGGCGTGGCGGAGCGGCCGCTGACCGGGTCGATACGCAGGCTGAGAATGCCATCCGGCTCGGCCTGGACGTGCGGCGGCTTGTCCTTCAGTGCTGCGCTCATGAAGTTCATCCAGATCGGCAATGCAACCGTGCCGCCGAACTCATGACGCCCCAGGCTTTCCGGCTGATCGAAGCCGGTCCAGACCGTCGTCACGTAATCGGCGTTATAGCCCGAGAACCACGCGTCTTTCGAATCGTTGGTGGTGCCGGTCTTGCCTGCGATGTCCGGGCGATTCATGGCCAGTGCACGACGGCCAGTGCCGCGCTTGATGACGTCCTGAAGCATGCTGTTGAGAATGTAGGTCGTACGGCCGTCAACGATGCGCTCTGCCACAACGGGCGCAGGCGCTACGCCGGAGGTGTCCAGCGCATTCGGCGCGGCGTTGGCGGTCAGGGCCGGAGTTTCCGGGGCGGCGTAAGTTGAAGCGCTGCTGATTGCTGCCTCGCTTACCGCTTTTGGATTCGGATCATTGGCCGGAACGGTCGCCGGATTGGCGACGAACAGCGTCTTGCCTTCGCGGTCCTCGATCTTGTCGATCAGGTACGGACTGACCTTGTAACCGCCATTGGCGAAGGTACTCCAGCCGCTGACGATTTCCATCGGCGTCAACGTCGCGGTACCCAAGGCCAGCGACAGGTTAGGCGGCAGGTCCTGCTTGTTGAAGCCGAAACGGGTGATGTAGTTGATCGCCGTGTTCACGCCCAGGCTTTGCAGCAACCGGATCGACACCAGGTTGCGCGACTTGTAGAGCGCTTCGCGCAGGCGAATCGGACCCAGGAAGGTGCCAGTGTCGTTTTTGGGACGCCAGACCTTGTCGACGGCTTCGTCGACGAACACGATCGGCGCGTCGTTCACCAGGCTTGCCGCGGTGTAGCCGTTATCCAGCGCGGCCGAATAAAGGAACGGCTTGAAGCTGGAGCCCGGTTGGCGTTTGGCCTGCATCGCGCGGTTGTAATTGCTCTGTTCAAAGGCAAAGCCGCCGACCAGCGCACGAATCGCACCATTTTGTGGGTCCAGCGACACCAGCGCGCTTTGCGCCTGCGGGATCTGGCTGAATTTCAGGGAGTTGTCAGGCTGGCGCTGAACCCGAACCAGATCGCCGACATGGGCGACGTCCGACGGCTGCTTGGGATTGGCGCCGACGCTGTTGGTGTTCAGGAACGCCTTGGCCCATTTCATGCTGTCCCAAGCGACGGTTTCTTCCTTCTCGCCGTTGCGAGTCAATACGCGGATTCCGGTCTTGTCGACCTGGCTGACTATGGCCGGCTCAAGACCGCTGATCGGACGCTGCTTGGTCAGTTCCTGCACCCAGCCGTCGCGTGTCAGGCCCGGAAAACGGCTCTCAGGCCCGCGATAGCCATGGCGCTGGTCATATTCGATCAGGCCGTCCTGAACGGCTTTGTTGGCGTCTTCCTGAAGATTGCTCGGAACGGTAGTGGTGACGCGGAAACCTTCTGTGTAGGCTTCGCTGCCGTAGCGACCGACCATCTCGGCGCGGGCCATTTCGGCGATGTACGGCGCGTTAACTTCCGGGCTTTGAACGTGGTAGCTGGCGTTGATAGGTTCGGCCAGGGCGGTCTGATAGGTGTTCTGGTCGATCTTGCCCAGCTTGAACATGCGGCCCAGAATCCAGTCGCGGCGCTCTTTGGCGCGAACCGGGTTGGCCAGTGGGTTGAATCGTGACGGTGCCTTGGGCAGGCCGGCGATCATCGCCATCTGGGCAACGCTCAGGTCGCGGATCGATTTGCCGTAGTAAACCTGTGCTGCGGCCTCGATGCCATAGGCCCTGTTGCCCAGGTAGATTTTGTTGACGTAGAGCTCGAGAATCTCGTCCTTGGTAAGTTGGCGCTCGATTTGCAAGGCCAGAAGAATCTCGGTGGTTTTGCGCGAAAAGCTGCGCTCGCTGGTCAGGAAGTAGTTCTTGGCGACCTGCATGGTGATGGTCGAGCCGCCGGACTGGATGTGACCGCTTTTGACCAGCTGACTGGCCGCGCGCATAAGGCTGCTTGGATCGACGCCATAGTGATTGGCGAAGTTGTCGTCTTCGGCCGAAAGAAGGGCGTGAATGAAGTTGGGCGGAATATCGGCGAAGCGGATCGGAGATCGACGCATTTCACCAAATTCGGCGATCAGTTTGCCGTCGCTGCTGAACACCCGCAGGGGGATCTGCAGCTGGATATTGCGCAGCGCGTCGACCGACGGCAGGTTCGGAGCCAGGTACAGGAAGGCGCCGCTCAGACCGAGCAGCAAGCCGCAGACGATAGCGACGATGGACCACCAGAAAAATTTCAGCAGGCGTATCAAGGCTTTTGGATTTCCAGAAAAAAGAATGGGTTAAGCGCAGGCATTTACAAATGAACACGCCTTGAAGCTTTGCTACACGAAAAAAACGCTGGGCATTATAAGCATTTTTCGTCGTCGAGAGTTATTTGCGCTACTGTCAAGGCTGCCGACAGTGGTGTTGGACAAAAAAATATCCGTAAGTGACGGAAACGCATAGGGAATCGGTTGTGTTCGAACTCTTCAGTAAGAAGGCCAATACCCTTCTAGGGATCGATATAAGCTCCACCTCGGTAAAGCTCCTTGAATTGAGTCGTTCCGGTACCCGTTACAAGGTTGAGTCTTACGCGGTGGAGCCGCTGCCGGCAAACGCCGTGGTCGAGAAAAACATTGCCGAGCTCGAGGGCGTTGGCAATGCGTTGACGCGTGTGCTCGTCAAAGCCAAGAGCAACGTCAAAATTGCGGCGGTTGCCGTGGCTGGATCGGCGGTAATTACCAAGACCATCGAGATGGACGCCGGCCTGTCCGACGACGAGATGGAAAACCAGCTCAAAATTGAAGCCGATCAATACATTCCCTATCCGCTGGAAGAAGTCGCCATCGATTTCGAAGTCCAGGGCTATTCGGTACGTAATCCAGAGCGTGTCGAGGTGCTGCTGGCAGCGTGCCGAAAGGAAAACGTCGAGGTTCGCGAAGCTGCGCTTGCACTGGCAGGCCTGACCGCACGTGTCGTCGACGTCGAGGCCTATGCGCTGGAGCGCTCGTTTGGCCTGCTCTCCGCGCAACTGGGTCAGGATCACGAGCAATTGACCGTCGCCGTCATTGATATCGGCGCGACGATGACCACCCTCAGCGTTCTGCACAATGGCCGCATCATCTATACCCGCGAGCAACTATTCGGCGGCCGTCAGCTGACCGAAGAAATCCAGCGCCGTTATGGCTTGTCGGTCGGGGAAGCGGGACTAGCGAAAAAACAGGGCGGTCTGCCCGACGACTATGTGCTGGAGGTGCTGCAGCCGTTCAAGGATGCAGTGGTTCAGCAGGTTTCCCGATCTCTGCAGTTCTTCTTCGCCGCCGGGCAGTACAACCGTGTCGACTACATCATGCTGGCGGGCGGGACGGCCTCCATTGCCGGACTGGATCGACTGATCCAGGAACGCCTCGGCACGCCGACCATGGTCGCCAACCCCTTCGCCGACATGGCCCTGAGCGCCAAGGTGAACGCTGGCGCGCTCGCCAGTGATGCGCCGGCGCTGATGATTGCGTGCGGTCTGGCGTTGAGGAGTTTCGACTGATGGCACGGATCAACTTACTCCCTTGGCGTGAGCAGCAGCGCGAAGAGCGCAAAAAGCGTTTTCTTCTGGCCCTGGTCGGCGTGCTGGTGGCTGGCATTGGCGCCATACTGCTGGCTGATCAATATTTGAGCAGCGCCATCAGCCATCAAAATGCGCGTAACCAGTACATCAAGACGGAAATCGTCCAGCTGGATGCACGCATCAAGGAAATCAGCGAGCTGAAGGCCCGCCGCAAGCAACTGCTGGAAAGGATGAAGATCATTCAGGATCTGCAAGGCAACCGGCCAATCATCGGGCGCATCTTCGACCAACTGGCGCGTACGCTGCCGGACGGTGTGTATTTCAGCGAAGTGAAGATGAACGGGCAGCTGATCAGTATTTCCGGCGCGGCCGAGTCCAACAATCGCGTGTCGGATCTGCTGCGTAATCTGGATGCGTCCGACTGGCTCGAGGCGCCAAGTCTGACTGAGGTGAAAGCCAACAGCGCTGCTGGCGTGGATCAGTCCAACACTTTCCAGTTGACCGTGCGTCAGACGCAGCCCGCTGTCGATGGAGTCAAGCCATGAACATGAAGGAATGGCTGGACAGCCTGCGCAAGATCGACCTCAACGACCTGGACCTGAACAACATCGGCTCGTGGCCGGCAGCGGTGAAAACCATCGCTGGCGCGCTGTTGCTGGTGCTGGTGCTGGCCGGTGGTTACTTTTTCTACATCCAGGACATGCAAACCCAGCTGGATCAGGCGCGTCATGATGAAACCGCGCTCAAGGAGCAATTCTCGAGCAAGGCGTTCCAGGCGGCCAACCTGACGGCTTACAAAACCCAGATGGTGGAGATGGAAAACACCTTCGGCGCGCTGCTTCGCCAGTTGCCCAGCGACACCGAAGTACCGGGCCTGCTGGAGGACATCACCCGGACCGGGCTGGGAAGCGGCCTTGAGTTCGAGGAGATCAAGCTGCTGCCCGAAGAGGCTCAACAGTTTTACATTGAGTTGCCGATTCAGATCACCGTAACCGGCAGTTACCACGACCTGGCGACCTTTGCCAGCGGCGTTGCCAGTCTGCCGCGGATCGTCACGCTGCACGATTTCGAAATCAAACCGGTCGACGCCAAGTCTCCTGCGAAGCTGCGCATGAGCATCCTTGCCAAGACTTATCGCTACAACGACAAGGGACTTCAGAACATCGACAGCAAAGGGCCAGCGAAATGAGGGCGGTGCGGTGGTTGTGCATCGGCGTCACGCTGATGGGGCTGGCAGGTTGCGACAGCTCGAACGAATTCGATGACCTGAAACAATTCATGAGTGACGTGCGTGCGCGTCCGGTGGGCGCAATCGAGGCCATGCCGAAATTCCGTCCGTACGAGGCGTTCACCTACGCGGCGGCGAGCCTGCGCAGCCCGTTCCAGCCGCCGATCAAGATTGATCTGGTGAACCGGCAGAAGGGTTCGCATCTGGTCCAGCCTGATCCGACGCGGGTCAAGCAGTTCCTGGAAGGCTTCAATATCGATGGTTTCGAAATGGTCGGTACGTTGAGCAACGAATCCGGTATGTTCGCGCTGCTTCGCGGGGCAGGCGGCGTGCATCGAGTGAAGGTGGGTGATTACCTGGGACGAAATGATGGCCGCATCGTGGCGATCACCGAGTCGGAGGTCCAGGTAGTGGAAATCGTTCCGGATGGAGAGGGGGCGTGGCTTGAGCGACCGCGCAGCATTTCCCTGAAAGAACGCTCATGAAGACGACAAGCAAGCGAAGCACCTTCAGATCGGCACAGTGGTGGAAACTGAACATGACTAGGATTCTTTCGATTATCGGCGTATCGCTATGGATGGCGATGCTTTCCCCGATTCTCCAGGCGGCGAACCTCAAGACCCTGGATGTCGCTGCGTTGCCAGGGGACCGGGTCGAATTGAAACTGTCATTCGACGGCCCGGTTGCCGCGCCGCGTGGCTACACCACCGAACAGCCAGCGCGCATTGCGCTGGACCTGCCAGGCGTGACCAGCCAGTTGGCGATCAAGAGTCGTGATCTGGGCTCGGGCAATGCTCACAGCGTTGTTGTGGTCGAAGCCAAGGATCGCACGCGGGTCATCATCAACCTAACCACGCTTGCGCCTTACAGCTCTCGGGTCGATGGCAACAACCTGTTTGTCGTCGTCGGCCAAGGCGCGGCTTCGGCACAAGCTTCGCAGCCAAGCACTGCCCAAGGTGCGCCGCGAGTCAGCGTTCCGCCTGCTGCTCCGAAGGCCGCTGCGCGCGCCTATGCGCCGGGCCCCAGAGCGGTCAAGAACGTTGACTTCCAGCGCGGTGAACTTGGCGAAGGCAACGTCATCATCGAGCTGAGCGACACTGGGATTGCGCCGGACATCCAGGAGCAAGGCGGCAAGATTCGTGTCGACTTCGCCAAGACCCAATTGCCCGATCCACTGCGCGTGCGTCTGGACGTCAAGGATTTCGCCACGCCGGTGCAGTTCGTCAACTCAAGTGTCACCGGCGACAAGACGAGCATTTCCATTGAGCCGTCCGGCGCGTTCGATTATTCCGCCTATCAGACCGAGAACAAGCTGACCATCAGCGTGCGCCCACTGACCAATGAGGATCAGGAGCGTCGTAACGCGGAGAAACTGGTGTACACCGGCGAGAAGTTGTCGCTCAACTTCCAGGACATCGACGTTCGCTCGGTGCTGCAGCTGATCGCTGATTTCACCAACCTCAACCTCGTCGCCAGCGACACCGTTCAGGGCGGCATCACGCTGCGCCTGCAAAACGTGCCGTGGGATCAGGCGCTGGACCTGGTGCTCAAGACCAAAGGCCTGGACAAGCGCAAGATCGGCAACGTCTTGCTTGTCGGCCCGGCTGACGAAATCGCCGCCCGCGAACGTCAGGAACTGGAGTCGCTCAAGCAGATCTCCGAGCTGGCGCCGTTGCGTCGTGAGTTGCTGCAAGTCAACTACGCCAAGGCCGCCGACATCGCCAAGCTGTTCCAGTCGGTGACGAGCGCGGAGTCCAAATCTGACGAGCGCGGTTCGATCACGGTCGACGAGCGTACCAACAACATCATCGCCTACCAGACGCAGGACCGTCTGGACGAGCTGCGCCGCATCGTTTCGCAACTGGATATCCCGGTCCGTCAGGTCATGATCGAGGCGCGCATCGTCGAGGCCAACGTTGACTACGACAAAGCACTGGGCGTGCGCTGGGGCGGGTCGAGCACCCATGGCAACTTCACCGCTGGCGGGAACGGCACCGTCACCGGCGCCGGCAACACCAACGGGCCCTATGTGGACATGGGCGTGAGCAACCCGACGTCGACGATAGGCCTGGGCTTCCTGACCAACAACACCATTCTTGACCTTGAACTGAGCGCGATGGAAAAGACCGGTAACGGTGAAGTGGTCTCCCAGCCAAAGGTCGTCACCTCGGACAAGGAAACCGCGAAAATCCTGAAAGGTACGGAAGTGCCGTATCAGGAAGCCAGCTCCAGCGGTGCCACGTCGGTCTCCTTCAAAGAGGCCTCGCTCTCGCTGGAAGTGACGCCGCAGATCACGCCGGACAACCGCATCATCATGGAAGTGAAAGTCACCAAGGATGAGCCTGACTACGTCAATACCGTGCTCGGCGTGCCGCCGATCAAGAAGAACGAAGTCAACGCCAAGGTGCTGGTCGCGGACGGCGAGACCATTGTAATTGGTGGTGTGTTCTCGAATACGCAGAGTAAAGTCGTCGACAAGGTGCCATTTTTGGGCGATGTGCCGTATGTTGGCCGCCTTTTCCGGCGGGATGTGGTCTCGGAGAAAAAATCCGAGCTGTTGGTGTTCCTCACTCCGCGTATCATGAACAACCAGGCGATTGCTGTGAGTCGTTGATTCTGTGCGAAATTTAATACTTGTGGGACCGATGGGTGCTGGCAAAAGCACCATCGGTCGCCTGCTGGCCAAAGAGCTTCGACTGCCGTTCAAGGATTCCGACAAGGAAATCGAGCTGCGAACGGGCGCCAATATCCCGTGGATCTTCGACAAGGAAGGTGAAGCGGGCTTTCGAGACCGTGAACAGGCCATGATCGCCGAGCTGTGTGCGTTCGATGGCGTCGTGCTGGCGACAGGTGGCGGCGCGGTCATGCGTGAAGAGAACCGTCGTGCATTGCACGCTGGCGGCCGGGTGGTCTATCTCCACGCCTCGGTCGAGCAGCAAGTGGGCCGCACGGCGCGGGACCGTAACCGGCCGCTTTTGCGCACCGCCGATCCCGCACGCGTGCTGCGTGAGCTGCTGGCGATCCGCGATCCGCTTTACCGCGAGATTGCCGATGTCATCATCGAAACCGATGAGCGGCCACCGCGTATGGTGGTTCTTGACATCCTTGCTCTGTTGGCAGAGCTTCCTCCCCGTTAAAGCGCAGACGGAAATGCGCTATCCTCGGCGACCATAAAAAGCAGGGTCGCCTTATGGCCTTGCGCCATAGTCGGTGTCGGCGTCCTGAAGGCGTACACAGACATCCAATCGTTCAACAGTGTGGGGACACATGCAGACACTTAAGGTCGAGCTTGGCGAGCGCAGCTATCCGATTCACATTGGCGAAGGCTTGTTGGATCGGCCCGAACTGCTCAAGCCATACATTGCCGGCAAACAGGTAGCAATCGTTTCCAACGCGACAGTTGCGCCGCTGTACATGGAGCGCCTGAGCAAGTCGCTGGCCGGTTATAACGTCCTGCCCATCGTGCTTCCCGACGGCGAAGCCTTCAAGAACTGGGAAACCCTGCAGCTCATTTTCGACGCCCTGCTGACAGCGCGCCATGACCGGCGCACCACCGTGATCGCGCTGGGTGGCGGCGTGATCGGCGACATGGCAGGTTTTGCCGCTGCCTGTTATCAGCGCGGCGTGGACTTCATTCAGGTCCCGACAACGTTGCTCTCGCAAGTGGATTCTTCGGTCGGCGGCAAGACCGGGATCAATCATCCGCTGGGCAAAAACATGGTGGGTGCCTTCTATCAGCCCAACGCTGTGCTGATCGATACCTCGTCGCTGAACAGCCTGCCTGAGCGTGAGCTGTCTGCGGGGCTGGCCGAGGTCATCAAATACGGCCTGATTTGTGACGAACCATTCCTGACATGGCTCGAAGACAATGTGGACAAGCTTCGCGGGCTGGATCAGGCGACGCTTACGACCGCCATCGAGCGCTCATGTGCGGCAAAGGCCGCGGTGGTGGGCGCCGATGAACGCGAATCCGGTGTCCGGGCCACGTTGAATCTGGGCCACACCTTCGGCCACGCCATCGAAACCCATATGGGTTACGGCGTGTGGCTGCACGGTGAGGCCGTTGCAGCGGGTACGGTCATGGCGCTTGAAATGTCTTCGCGTCTTGGCTGGATCACGGAGCAGGAACGAGACCGCGGTATCCGTCTGTTTCAGCGCGCCGGCTTGCCGGTGGTGCCGCCTGAAGACATGACGCCTGAGCATTTCCTCGAGCACATGGCGGTGGACAAGAAGGTGATTGACGGTCGTCTGCGCCTGGTGCTGTTGCGCCGCATGGGTGAGGCAGTGGTGACCGACGAATATCCAAAAGAAGTACTACAGGCCACGCTGGTTGCGGACTACCGCGCCTTGGTGGATCAGCTTAGAGGTTAATGAGAAATCCATGACTAGTTTGCACGCCGATGAGGCCTTCCTCGGTCATTACCAATTGAGTCATGACCCCTTTGCTACGCGGGTCCCCGGCTTCAAGTTTTTCCCGGCCCAGCGCAAGCCCGTGCTGGGTCAGCTGCATCATCTGGCCCGTTACAGCCAGTTGCTGTTGCTGGTCACAGGCCCTCACGGAAGCGGCAAGACCTTGCTGCGTCAAGCGCTGGTGGCAAGCACCAACAAGCAGTCGGTGCAAAGCGTGGTGGTCTCGGCGCGTGGCGCTGGCGATGCCGCGGGCGTCCTGCGTCAGGTCGCTCAGGCGCTGAACGTCGCCCAGCCGGAAATGCAGGCAATCCTTTCGCAAGTGGTGCAGCTGGCGCTGACCGGGCAGGAAGTCTACGTGCTGGTGGACGATGCCGAACAACTGGGCGAATCGGCACTCGAAGCGTTGATGGGATTGGCGGCAGGCACGCCTGAGGGGCGTCCACACGTGTTCCTGTTCGGCGAGGCTTCGATCATCGATCGTCTGGATCAGCTGTGCGCCGAGAGCGGTACAGAGGAAGAGCGATTCCACGTTATCGAGCTTGCGCCGTACACAGAAGAAGAAACCCGTGAGTATCTGGCTCAGCGGCTGGAGGGTGCCGGTCAAGGCATCGAAGTATTCAGCGCCGAACAGATCGCCGATATTCACGAACAATCCAATGGATGGCCGGGCGCGATCAACCAGGTCGCGCGCGATTCGATGATCGAAGCCATGATCGCCAGCCGCTCTGCGGTCAAGCGTCCAAGTATGGGGTTCAAAATGCCTAAGAAACACGTGTTGGCTTTGGGTGGGGTTGTTGTCGCGGCAGTATTGGCGGCGTGGTTGATTCCAGGTCGTAACAATGCACCGGCGACAGCGCCCGCAAACTCCCAGGCACAACTGCCGCTGGGTCAAGGCCAGGCGCCTGCTCAGCAATCGAACAACGGCGGTCCGGCAATTGAATTCGCCGGTAACTCGCAGCCGATGCCGCTACCGTTGGTCGGTAACTCCCAGCCGGTGATGCGCGGTCCTCTGGCCGAAGCGGCCGGCTCGGGTGAAGGCGATGGAGAAGATGGCGGTCCAGCCGCTAACCAGTCGCTGCAGCCGCCGACCGTCACCACCACCGCTCCGCCTGCGGGCGCTGCGGCGGGTCCTGCGCCGCAGATGGCCCAGACGCCGGTGCCGACGCCGCGCCCTGCGCCAGCCGCCAAACCGGCTCCGGCACCTGCGCCTGCGGCGAAGCCTGCACCTGCGCCGACTCAGGTAGCGACCGCCAAGCCGGCGCCGACCCCGGGCGCCAAGCCAGCTGCGGCAGCCTCTGCGTCTGCGGGTGGCACCTGGTACGCGGGTCAGGCCCCGACGCATTACGTTGTGCAGATCCTGGGGACCAGCTCTGAAGCCACGGCGCAGAGCTATGTCAAAGAGCAGGGCGCCGAGTATCGTTATTTCAAGAAAACCCTGCAGGGCAAGCCGCTGTATGTGGTGACTTACGGCAGTTTTGCGGACCGCAACGCGGCCCTCGCCGCTATCAAGGTCTTGCCAGCGAAGGTTCAGGCTGGTAAACCTTGGCCTCGCACTGTCGGCAGTATCCAACAGGAACTGGCCGCAGCTCGCTGATGACGCAGCAGACAGGCATGTAAACGCTCACCCGCTTTACATGCCCGGACCTTACCCAGGTCGCTCGCATGGCACTCCCGAATATCACGCATGAGCGTGCTGCCAATGAGCAGCGCGCCTTGCGGCGTCTGCGTCTCAGGCGCGTATTGAACTTCGGGCTCTCATTGGTCAGACTCGCAACAAAGCTCTGACTAGCACGAGAATCGTTTTTAAACCTTTCATGAATGCGACATAAATTTGCGACGTTTCGTCGCCAAATTTGTGAGGTTTTGTGTCGGTGTGTACAATGACCTCCCTTTTGCTCCCGCAAAGCTGGCGTACGTTCAGCGTGGACGGTAAATGGTTGAATTGAAAAGAAATTTGCCTCGTTGAGAGGCAGCCTGGTGAGAATGTGTCTATGAAAGCAGGTCTGTACCATCCAGAAGAATTCAAGGATAACTGTGGTTTCGGCCTGATCGCCCATATGCAAGGCGAGCCCAGTCATCACCTGTTGCAGACGGCTATCGAAGCCCTGACCTGCATGACCCACCGTGGTGGGATCAACGCCGACGGCAAGACCGGTGACGGTTGCGGGCTGTTGATTCAAAAACCCGACATGTTCCTGCGCGCTGTGGCCAAAGAGCACTTCAGCGTCGAGCTGCCGCGCCAATATTGCGTGGGCATGGTCTTCCTCAATCAGGACGACGCCAAGGCTCAGGCCGCCCGCGAAAACATGAACCGCGAAATCCTCGCCGAAGGCCTGACGTTGATCGGCTGGCGCGAAGTGCCGATCGACACCAGCGTGCTGGGCCGTCTGGCGCTGGAGCGTCTGCCCAAGATCGAGCAAGTGTTCATCGGTGGTGAAGGCCTGAGCGATCAGGAATTCGCGATCAAGCTTTTCTGCGCCCGTCGCCGTTCGTCGGTATCCAACGCCGCCGACACCGATCACTACATCTGCAGCTTTTCGCACAAAACCATCATCTATAAAGGCCTGATGATGCCGCGTGACCTCACGGCATTCTATCCAGACCTCAACGACGAGCGCCTGCAGACCGCGATTTGCGTGTTCCACCAGCGCTTCTCGACCAACACCCTGCCCAAGTGGCCGCTTGCTCAGCCATTCCGGTTCCTCGCCCACAACGGCGAGATCAACACCATTACCGGCAACCGGAACTGGGCGCAGGCCCGTCGTACCAAGTTCAGCAACGACCTGATGGACCTGGACGAGTTGGGCCCGCTGGTGAATCGCGTGGGTTCCGACTCTTCGAGCATGGACAACATGCTGGAGTTGATGGTGACCGGCGGCATCGACCTGTTCCGCGGCGTGCGCATGCTCGTGCCGCCTGCATGGCAGAACGTTGAAACCATGGACCCGGATCTGCGTGCGTTCTATGAATTCAACTCCATGCACATGGAACCGTGGGATGGCCCGGCCGGTATCGTGATGACCGAAGGTCGCCACGCGGTCTGCCTGCTCGACCGTAACGGTCTGCGTCCGGCGCGCTGGGTCACCACCAAGAATGGCTACATCACCCTGGCTTCCGAGATCGGCGTGTGGAACTACACCCCGCAAGACGTCATCGCCAAGGGCCGCGTAGGGCCGGGGCAGATCTTCGCCGTGGACACCGAAACCGGCCAGATCCTCGACACTGACGCCATCGACAGCCGCCTGAAGTCGCGCCACCCGTACAAGCAGTGGCTGCGCAAGAACGCGCTGCGCATTCAGGCGACCCTGGAAGATCACGACCACGGTTCGGCGTTCTACAACCCTGATCAGCTCAAGCAGTACATGAAGATGTTCCAGGTCACGTTCGAGGAGCGCGATCAGGTGCTGCGTCCGCTGGGCGAGCAAGGTCAGGAAGCGGTAGGCTCGATGGGCGACGACACGCCGATGGCCGTGCTGTCGCGCCGCGTGCGCACGCCGTACGACTATTTCCGTCAGCAGTTCGCGCAGGTCACTAACCCGCCGATCGACCCGCTGCGCGAAGCGATCGTGATGTCGCTGGAAGTCTGCCTCGGTGCCGAGCGCAACATCTTCCAGGAGTCGCCAGAGCACGCTTCCCGCGTGATCCTCAGCTCGCCGGTCATTTCGCCGGCCAAATGGCGCTCGCTGATGAACCTGGATCGTCCGGGCTTCGATCGCGCGATCATCGATCTGAACTACGACGAGAGCATGGGCCTTGAGGCCGCTGTGCGTAACGTTGCCGATCAGGCCGAAGAGGCCGTTCGCGCCGGTCGTACCCAGATCGTGCTGAGCGACCGTCATATTGCGCCGGGCAAGTTGCCGATCCATGCGTCGCTGGCCACTGGCGCGGTTCACCACCGCCTGACCGAAAAAGGCCTGCGCTGCGACAGCAACATCCTGGTCGAAACCGCGACCGCTCGCGATCCGCATCACTTCGCTGTACTGATCGGCTTCGGCGCTTCGGCGGTCTACCCGTTCCTGGCTTACGAAGTCCTTGGCGACCTGATCCGCACCGGTGAAGTGCTGGGCGATCTGTACGAAGTCTTCAAGAACTACCGTAAAGGCATCACCAAGGGCCTGCTCAAGATCCTGTCGAAGATGGGCATCTCGACCATCGCCTCGTACCGTGGCGCCCAACTGTTCGAAGCCATCGGCCTGTCCGAGGAAGTCTGCGAACTCAGCTTCCGTGGCGTGCCGAGCCGCATCAAGGGCGCGCGTTTCATCGACATCGAAGACGAGCAGAAAGCGCTGGCCGGCGAAGCCTGGAGCCCACGCAAGCCGATCCAGCAAGGCGGTCTGCTGAAGTTCGTGTACGGCGGCGAGTACCACGCTTACAACCCTGACGTCGTGGCGACGCTGCAAGCGGCCGTGCAACAGGGCGACTACAGCAAATTCAAGGAATACACGGCGCTGGTGGACAATCGTCCGGTGTCGATGATCCGCGACCTGTTCAAGGTCAAAGAGCTCGACACGCCAATGAGCATCGACGAAGTCGAGCCGCTGGAAGCGATCCTCAAGCGCTTCGATTCGGCCGGCATTTCGCTGGGTGCGTTGTCGCCCGAAGCGCACGAAGCGCTGGCGGAGGCGATGAACCGTCTGGGCGCGCGTTCCAACTCGGGCGAGGGCGGCGAAGATCCGTCGCGCTACGGCACTATCCGCAGCTCCAAGATCAAGCAGATCGCGACCGGTCGTTTCGGCGTGACCCCTGAATACCTGGTCAACGCTGACGTCCTGCAGATCAAGGTCGCGCAGGGCGCCAAGCCGGGCGAGGGCGGTCAATTGCCAGGCGGCAAGGTCAACGGCCTGATTGCCAAGCTGCGTTACGCAGTGCCGGGCGTGACGCTGATTTCGCCTCCGCCCCACCATGACATCTACTCGATCGAAGACTTGTCGCAGCTGATTTTCGACCTCAAACAGGTCAACCCGGCGGCGCTGGTTTCGGTGAAGCTGGTAGCGGAAGCGGGCGTGGGCACCATCGCCGCGGGTGTGGCGAAGGCCTACGCTGACCTGATCACCATTTCCGGCTACGACGGCGGCACGGGCGCCTCGCCTCTGTCGTCGATCAAGTACGCCGGCGCGCCATGGGAAATCGGTCTGGCCGAAACCCATCAGACCCTGCGCGGCAACGACCTGCGCGGCAAGGTCCGGGTGCAGACCGACGGTGGTCTGAAAACCGGTCTGGATGTGATCAAGGCCGCGATCCTCGGCGCCGAAAGCTTCGGCTTCGGCACCGCGCCGATGATCGCACTGGGCTGCAAATACCTGCGCATCTGCCACCTGAACAACTGCGCCACCGGCGTGGCGACTCAAAACGACAAGCTGCGCAAGGATCACTACATCGGCACCGTCGACATGGTGATCAACTTCTTCACATACGTGGCGGAAGAAACGCGTGAGTGGCTGGCGAAACTGGGTGTCCGCTCGCTGGAAGAGCTGATCGGCCGTACCGACCTGCTCGACATCCTGCCGGGCGAAACCGCCAAGCAGCAGCACTTGGACCTGACGCCTCTGCTGGGCAGCGACCATGTGCCGGCTGACAAGCCGCAGTTCAGCCTGGTAGACCGCAACCCGCCGTTCGACAAAGGCCTGCTGGCCGAGAAGATGGTGGAGCTGGCCAAATCGGCTATCGAGGGTAAATCCGGCGGCGAGTACGAACTGGATATCTGCAACTGCGACCGTTCCATCGGCGCGCGGATTTCCGGTGAAATCGCCAAGCTGCACGGTAACCAGGGCATGAAAGACGCTCCGGTCACCTTCCGCTTCAAGGGCACGGCGGGTCAGAGCTTTGGCGTATGGAACGCCGGTGGCCTGAACATGTACCTGGAAGGCGACGCCAACGACTACGTGGGCAAAGGCATGACCGGCGGCAAGCTGGTCATCGTGCCGCCCAAGGGCAGCCCGTTCAAAACCCAGGACAGCGCCATCATCGGCAACACCTGTCTGTATGGAGCCACGGGCGGCAAGCTGTTTGCCGCTGGCACCGCAGGCGAGCGTTTCGCGGTCCGTAACTCTGGCGCCCACACCGTTGTGGAAGGCACTGGCGACCACTGCTGCGAATACATGACCGGCGGTTTCGTCTGCGTGCTGGGCAAGACCGGCTACAACTTTGGTTCGGGCATGACCGGTGGTTTCGCTTACGTGCTGGATCAGGACAACACCTTCGTTGACCGGGTCAATCACGAACTGGTTGAAATTCAGCGCATCAGCGGCGAAGCGATGGAAGCCTATCGCAGCCACCTGGAGCGCGTTCTGGCCGAATACGTGACAGAAACCGACAGCGAGTGGGGCCGTAATCTCTGGGAAAACCTGGATGACTACCTGCGCCGCTTCTGGCTGGTCAAGCCCAAGGCCGCCAACCTGAAGTCGCTGTTGTCCAGCACCCGTGCAAATCCGCAGTGAAGCAGCAGCAAGCTACAAGCTTCAAGCCGCAAGTTAACGGCAGTGCGTGATTTGCCTGCGAACATGGTTCTTACGGCTGCAGGTGTGTGACCTGCAGCTGTTGTGTAGAGGTTCTAGAGAATGGCTGAACGTCTGAGTAACGACTTCCAGTTCATCGATGTCGGGCGTAAAGACCCGAAGAAGAAACTGTTGCGGCAACGCAAGAAAGAGTTCGTGGAAATCTACGAACCCTTCAAACCCCAGCAATCGGCCGATCAGGCCCACCGCTGCCTGGGTTGCGGTAACCCTTACTGTGAATGGAAGTGCCCGGTGCACAACTTCATTCCCAACTGGCTCAAGCTGGTCTCCGAAGGCAACATCCTTGCGGCTGCCGAGCTGTCGCACCAGACCAACACCCTGCCGGAAGTCTGCGGTCGCGTGTGCCCGCAGGACCGTCTGTGTGAGGGCGCGTGCACGCTGAACGACGGTTTTGGCGCGGTCACCATTGGTTCGGTGGAGAAGTACATCACCGATACAGCGTTCGCCATGGGCTGGCGTCCGGACATGTCCCGTGTCGTACCGACCGGCAAGCGCGTTGCGATCATCGGTGCCGGCCCTGCGGGTCTGGGCTGCGCCGATGTACTGGTGCGCGGCGGCGTGACCCCGGTCGTGTTCGACAAGAACCCCGAGATCGGCGGCCTGCTGACCTTCGGTATCCCGGAGTTCAAGCTCGAGAAGAGCGTGCTGAGCAACCGTCGTGAAGTGTTCACCGGCATGGGGATCGAGTTCCGCCTCAATACGGAAGTCGGCAAAGACGTCACCGTTGACCAGTTGCTGGAAGAGTACGATGCCGTTTTCATGGGCATGGGCACTTACACCTACATGAAGGGCGGCTTCCCGGGTGAAGACCTTCCGGGCGTGCACGACGCGCTGGATTTCCTGATCGCCAACGTCAATCGCAACCTGGGCTTTGAAAAGTCGCCGGAGGCGTTTGTCGACATGAAGGGCAAGAAGGTCGTGGTACTGGGCGGTGGCGACACCGCGATGGACTGCAACCGCACGTCGATCCGTCAGGGCGCCAAGTCGGTTACCTGTGCGTACCGTCGTGACGAAGAAAACATGCCGGGCTCGCGCAAGGAAGTGAAGAACGCCAAGGAAGAAGGCGTGAAATTCCTCTACAACCGCCAGCCCATCGCCATTGTCGGTGAAGACAAGGTCGAGGGCGTGAAGGTTGTCGAGACGCGTCTGGGTGAGCCCGACGCGCGTGGTCGCCGCAGCCCTGAGCCGATTCCAGGCTCCGAAGAGATCATCCCGGCTGATGCCGTGGTCATCGCCTTCGGTTTCCGCCCAAGCCCGGCGTCGTGGTTCGAGCAGCACAGCATCGAGACTGACAGCCAGGGCCGCGTGGTAGCGCCGGAGCAAGGCAAGTTCAAGCACCAGACCAGCAACCCCAAGATCTTCGCCGGTGGCGACATGGTCCGCGGTTCCGATCTGGTGGTGACTGCCATCTTCGAAGGCCGTAATGCGGCTGAAGGGATTCTGGATTACCTGGGCGTGTAAACACGGCAGCTTCGAGCTGCAAGCCACAAGCTGCAAGCCGTGCGCGTACTGCTCCTGCTTGTGGCTTGAAGCTTGCCGCTTGTGGCTGGCCCCATGCGACAAATCGACCCGATAAATAAAAGGCACGGTACTGACCGTGCCTTTTGCGTTGGTGTCTGAGAAAATGCCCGCACTTTTTTTCCGGATGCCGCCATGACTGCCCTGAAGAACGACCGTTTCCTTCGCGCCCTGCTCAAGCAACCCGTAGACGTCACGCCGGTATGGATGATGCGTCAGGCGGGTCGCTACCTTCCGGAATACCGCGCCAGTCGCGCCAAGGCCGGGGACTTCATGAGCCTGTGCATGAATCCGGCGTTCGCCTGTGAGGTGACCCTGCAACCGCTGGAGCGTTACCCGCTGGACGCGGCGATCCTGTTTTCGGACATCCTCACCATTCCCGATGCGATGGGCCTGGGCCTGTACTTCGAAACGGGCGAAGGGCCGCGCTTCAAGAAAACCGTCACCACACTGGCCGATATCGAAGCGCTGCCGATTCCGGATGCGCAAAAAGACCTGGGCTACGTCATGGATGCGGTCAGCACCATTCGCCGCGAACTCAACGGCCGCGTGCCCTTGATCGGCTTCTCGGGAAGTCCGTGGACACTGGCGACTTACATGGTCGAAGGCGGCTCGTCCAAAGACTTCCGCAAGTCCAAGGCCATGCTCTACGACAATCCGCAGGCCATGCACCTGTTGCTGGACAAGCTGGCACAGTCGGTCACCGCTTACCTGAACGGCCAGATCCTGGCAGGGGCGCAAGCCGTGCAGATCTTCGACAGCTGGGGTGGCAGCCTCTCGGCGGCGGCGTATCAGGAGTTTTCCCTGGCCTACATGCGCAAGATCGTCAACGGCCTGATCCGTGAGCACGACGGGCGCAAGGTGCCGGTGATTCTCTTCACCAAAGGCGGCGGCCTGTGGCTGGAAAGCATCGCCGACGCTGGCGCCGATGCGTTGGGCCTGGACTGGACCTGTGACATCGGTGAAGCCCGTCGTCGCGTGGGCGGCAAAGTCGCACTGCAAGGCAACATGGACCCGACCGTGCTGTATGCGCGTCCGGAGGCCATTCGCCAGGAAGTCTCGAACATCCTCGCCAGCTACGGCAGCGGCACTGGTCACGTCTTCAACCTCGGCCACGGCATCACGCCTGAGGTCGACCCTGCCAACGCAGGTGCCTTCATCGAAGCCGTGCACGAGCTGTCAGCGAAATACCACCAGTAAGCGCTGAACCTCACCTATAAAACGCCCGGACTTGCCGGGCGTTTTCATTTGGGTGGGGTCATGCTGCTTGGAATTCCCACGGCGTGTAGATCCTGTCAGCAGTTGTCGAGATCGTCATAGGAGTAAAGCGTGAATCAAATATTCACGCCTTACTGCCAGGCCATGTGGATGCGGAAGATGTGAAACGAATCCAGGGTTTGTAGGACAGACTCAAACCTTCACGTTCACTGCCAATGGTGGCACTTTCGCGAGTTTCAGCGCGGCGCCCAAGGCAATCAGCAGCAGGATGCCGATGAAGATGCCGATGCCATTCCAGCCCGCGTAGTGCCAGAAGACGCCGCCGCCGGTGCCGGCCACGCTGGAGCCGACGTAGTAGCTGAACAGGTACAGCGATGATGCCTGGCCCTTGGCCTTGATGGCGCGACGGCCGATCCAACTGCTGGCGACGGAGTGAGCGCCGAAGAACCCGAAGGTAAACATCAACACGCCGACGATGACGATCGCCAATGGGCTGAAGAGGGTGAGTGTCACGCCGACGAGCATCAACAGAATCACGGCCCACAGCACGTTGCGGCGGCCCAGTTGATCGGCGAGCGCACCGATTTTCGCGGAGCTGTAGATGCCCGACAGGTACACGACAGAGAACAGGCCAACGACCGCCTGACTCAGGTTGTACGGATCTGCGAGCAGTCGGTAGCCGATGTAGTTGAACAGCGTGACGAAGGCGCCCATCAACAGGAAACCCTCCAGAAACAGCCACGGCAGGCCGGCATCGCGAAACTGCAAGAGGAAGCCGTCCAGCAGATTGCGGCCGTTGAGTGGACGAGCGCGGAAATTGCGCGACGGCGGCAGAATCTTCCAGAACACACAGGCGGCTGCCAGCGCGATGACGCCCATGATCGACAGCGATGCATGCCAGCTGACGAAGTCGCTCAATACGCCAGTGATCACGCGACCGCTCATGCCGCCAATCGCGTTGCCTCCGATGTACAGGCCCATCGCCAGGCCGATGTGTTGCGGATGGATTTCTTCGCTCAGGTAGGTCATTGCCACGGCAGCCAGCCCGCTCAACGATAATCCGACCAGCGCGCGCATGAACAGCACTCCTTCCCAGGTTGGCATGATCGCGCTGGCGATGGTGAAGATCGCGGCCGAAAACAACGAGAAGACCATCACTGACTTGCGCCCCAGCCGGTCAGAGATCGGTCCGGTGATCAGCAGGCCGATGGCGAGCATCGCGGTGGACACGGAGAGGATCATGCTGCTCTGCGCAGCGTTGATGGAAAAATCGCGGGACAACACCGGCATCATGGGCTGGACGCAGTAGAGCAGGGCAAACGTCGCGAATCCGCCGGAAAACAGTGCCAGTACGGTGCGAATGAACGCGGGGGTGTCTTTTTCAATATAGGCGTCGCCGAGCGGGATGGCGGCTTCGATGACCTCGGAAGCGGGCGCGGCGGCAGATGCAGCAGTATTCACAGGTGACCTCAGAAGGGGAGCAGTGCGGCGATAGGAAAAAGCATATAGCCCGCTAACGATCCTTTCCAATATATTGTTCGACCTGTTTGATAGCTTCTACGACCTAATGAGATCGCCATGGAATTACGCCATCTGCGTTACTTCATCGCGGTGGCTGAAGAGCTGCACTTCGGGCGTGCCGCTGAATCCCTCGGGATCTCTCAGCCGCCCCTCAGCCAGCAGATTCAGGCACTTGAGCAGGAACTGGGGGCGCCTCTGTTCGAGCGCACGAATCGACGCGTGGCGCTCAGCGAAGCCGGCCGACTGTTCCTCGATGAGGCGCGCCTGGTGCTGGCGCAGGTCGAAAAGGCCTCTGACGTCGCGCGAAGAGCGCAACTCGGCGAGCTGGGCGAGCTCAAAATCGGCTTCACCGCGTCGGCGCCTTTCACCTCGAGCATCCCCAAGGCCATCTTCGCCTTTCGCCAGCGTTACCCCGCCGTGCACTTGGCGTTGCAGGAAATGAGCAGCAAGGAAGTCGCGGAGCGACTGGAAGAAGAGTCGATGCAGGTGGGCATCATGCGGCCATTGCCGTTGCCGGACTCACTGGTTGCCGTCGAATTGTTGCGCGAGCCGCTGGTGGCGATTCTGCGGTCCGATCATCCGCTGGCCGAGGGCAGCGCTGACGGTATCCACCTCAGGGAGCTGGCGAGCGAGCCGTTCGTGTTTTTTCCACGTACCTATGGCAGCGGGCTGTATGCGCAGTTGCTGAGTCTTGCTCGAGAGGCAGGCTTCAGTCCTTTGTTCACTCAGGAAGCAGGCGAAGCCATGACCATCATCGGGCTGGTGGCGGCAGGACTGGGAGTCACCGTCCTGCCGGCCTCGTATCAGCGCATGCGCATCGACGGTGTGGTGTACAGGACTTTGCTCGACCCGGATGCCACGTCGGCGGTCTGGCTGGTGCAACGCCGGGATCAGAAATCGCCGATGGCCAAGGCTTTCATCGAGCTGGTGACGCGCAAGGCCGGGTGAGGTCTCGACATGTCGCTGGCTTGCGCGGCGCGGAGTCAGCGGCTTGCCTTGCCTCTTGCAGGGCTCAGCAGATAGCTCGTGCCATCAGACAGCGTCACACGGAAAAAGCCCTCAGAGGCGTAGCTGACCTGCCAACGTCCCTCAAGGCTTCTCTCATAAGGTTGCAGTGCAACGCCCGGGTAGACGAACCGCACTTCTTGCACGGAAGTCAGCGCGAACAGCACTGCGCCGAATAAATCCCGTGCATCGTAGTCGGCATCCGATTTGGCTCTGTCTTGCCAACCGTCGTTCGTGAGGTCCTGTTTGGCGAGCAGCGTTCCGGATGCACCGGTCAGGGTGAAGCGCACGCCGTGGTCTCGTTTCTTGATTTCCAGCAGTGGGGCTTGTTGTCCGTCATCCGGCTGATGTTGGGCATGCAGGACAATTGGCAGCTTCAAATGAGGCACCTGCGCCGGCAGCGTTTCTCGGTCAGCGCACGCGCCCAGCAGCAACAGCATGCTGGCCAATAACAGGTTTCGGATCATCGACTTACCTACGATTTTGAAGGGCGCCGCCAGCGTTTGCGCAATCGGCACATGGCAGGCGGGCGCAGCGGCCGTCATTATCGGGCCGTTACCGCATACAGGCAAATCATGGTCACGCAAGGCGATACCGTGATGGAGCCTTCCGCCGTTTGCCCGCTGCAGTTGTCGTCCGGTTATCCGATTTCTCCTGGACACTCGCCCTTGTTGCCCGGATTGCCTAGACTCGGGACCATTCATGCGGTCGCCGGGCGACCCTTCATGGCAAGACAACGACAGGGAGTTCCTACATGCGGCGTGTGGTGTTCAATCAGAAAGGCGGCGTCGGAAAATCCAGCATCGCCTGCAATCTGGCGGCAGTCAGTGCTCATGAGGGTTACCGTACGCTGCTGATCGACCTGGATGCTCAGGCAAACTCGACGCAATACCTCACGGGGCTGACCGGCGAGGAAATCCCGATGGGCATCGCCGACTTCTTCAAGCACACGCTGTCTTCGGGACCCTTTTCCAAAAAGAACCAGGTGGACATCTACGAGACGCCCTTCGAGAACCTGCACGTGGTGACGGCCACGGCGGAGTTGGCTGATCTGCAGCCCAAACTTGAGGCCAAGCACAAGATCAACAAACTGCGAAAGCTGCTCGACGAGCTCGACGAAGACTACGACCGCATCTATCTGGACACGCCTCCAGCGTTGAATTTCTACGCCGTTTCCGCGCTGATCGCCGCCGATCGCGTGCTGATACCCTTCGATTGCGACAGCTTTTCCCGTCAGGCCCTGTATGGCCTCCTGAAAGAAGTGGAAGAGCTCAAGGAAGACCACAACGAAGACCTGGAGGTGGAGGGCATTATCGTCAACCAGTTCCAGTCACGTGCCAGCCTGCCGCAGCAGATTCTCGACGAACTGATCGCCGAGGGGCTGCCGGTCCTGCCGGTTTATCTCAACAGTTCGGTCAAAATGCGCGAGTCTCATCAGGCCAATATGCCGCTGATCCATCTGGATCCCCGGCATAAGCTGAGCCAGCAATTCGTTGAGTTGCACCATTTGCTGGAGAGCAATACTGCGCATTGAGACCGCGATCAAGTGCCCGGGTTTCAGAGTCCTCGATGCCCGACTGGGTGTCTTCTCGCTAGTGTGGCTCTCGGGCGCGCAATCGCCTGAAGAGCCTGATAATCACGCGATATGCAATGACCGCGGCGACTAGGTCAATCAACCACATGGTGGGAAAATAGAGGTTTTCCGGGTTGGATATACCCAGAAGATTCGCCGCATGCATCCAGTATTCGAGTTGTGCCAACGGCATGGGATATGGATACGTATGCAGAAATAGAACCGCTGATGTCAGCAAGGTTAAAAATAGTAAAACCCTGCACGCCTTACGGGCAACTGCTTGCATGTGCAATGACCTCTATCCACCCATAAGCCTGTAATCCTGTGGATCTCACGGGAATTTTGTCGGTGCTGGCGAACGCGTTTCGGATCATCGTGAAGTCGGAATGATGCTGAAGCGTTATGCAGCCTTGTGAAATACCTAGAGGTCCGATTGGGTGCAGACGAAAGCTTCCTCGTGTGACGCCGTTGACCCATGTGAAGTCGTCAATCTTTCCGTCATCCCTATACAGCGCAAACCATTCGCTATGATCGGTGGGTGTATCAGTCATCCAGGTCGGAATGTCTTTAGCCAATGTGTAAACCCTGCTCAAGAATCCTCCTCCTGGTCGATCAACGATCCAGTATTTCCCCGGAGGCAATGGACCGTTATCTGGGATGGCGAAACAGCCGCCCCGATTCCGGTAGATGCCGTTGCCAGAGAAAGCCATGAAGCTGCCAACACCATAAATGGCTAAGGAGGAAGACTCTGCGTTGTTAATTATGAATCGTCCGTGAAAAGGCATTGAAACTCCCGTCGATAATTGCCTGTGGCATCCACACAGCATTTGCCGAATACTCGATATCTGACTCGATGACGGTACGCAGCGCCATGTTCTGGTGCTGTCAGTTCCTTCGCGTTAGCGTGTAGGGAAAGTCGCAAAGGCTGATGCTCTGCAACAGTGCTAGAGAGGTGCCGATGGGAGGTCAGGCTGGATGGATTTAGCCAGGCGCTTCGCCCGCTTACGCGCCTGATCTGCCTCATCCTTGGGAATGGAAATGGCGGCGTCCATATCAGCCACCAGTTGGTCCTGGCTGGCGATCAGTCGATTGATACCTTCGCAACAGCCACATTTCACAGCCTGTGCGTGGGTCGCCACCGCAATCAGTGCATCAATGAACGTCGGGTTGCCTTCGCAGATGAACCCGACCTGTTCGCATGCCGGGCACCACACCGGGTCGCCCATGCGCGCAAGCTGTCGACCTTCGCACGCCAACGTTCCTGATGCCTTGAGTACTGTGCCGCCTGTCGTAGTCGAATCGCCTTCTCTGATCACGAATGTCATCGCTTGTCGCTCCAGGGTGCCGGTGTGAGCGGTAACCCTAGACGCGGTTTTCGATGTTTTTTCGGGCTCGGGGTCGTTTCAGAAGAAGCCTACGACACGCGCTGTCGGATGCTGCGGACCTTGTAGAAACGGCTTTCAAATCCCTTGGCTGCTTAGCCAGGCGGTCAGTTGCTGGAGCGGCATGGCGCCGCTTTGTCGAGCGACTTCGCGGCCGTTCTTGAACAGAATCAGGCTGGGAATCGATCGAATGCCCAGTTGCGCCGACAGTTGCGGGTTTGCCTCACTGTCCAGTTTGGCCAGGCGGACGCGGCCACTCAACTGCAATGCTGCTTGTTCGAACGTCGGGGCGAAGGACTTGCACGGCCCGCACCAGTCCGCCCAGACATCCACCAGCAACGGCAGATCGCCTTTGATCTGGCCCGCATAATCGCCTTGAGTCAGGTTGAAGGGTTTGCTCAGCAGAACGGCCTGTTTGCAGCGGCCGCACTTGGGCTGATCGCTCAGCCGGTCGGCGGGAATGCGGTTCAGGCCATTGCAATGCGGGCACGGGATCAACAATGAGTCGGACATGACAGACACCTGGAGATGGGCTAGTGACCGATAAGTGGAGCCGGCAGGCGGCTTTATCAAGCTGGGTGACGCCAGACTGTACCGCAAGCTTCAAGCGTTTCTGTCACTGGCCTGGCGGCAGGTTCGGGCCTAGCCTGCTGCTGTGACTTTGACGGGAGGCCTGCATGAAAACCTTGGGTGTATTGGGCGGAATGAGCTGGGAATCCACCGCCACCTATTACAAATGGCTCAATGAAGGCGTGCGCAATGAGCTGGGCGGGCTTCATTCGGCACCGTTGCTCCTGCACTCCGTGGATTTCGCCGGCATCGCCGCGCTGCAGAAGTCAGGTCAGTGGGAGCTGGCGGGCGAGCAACTGGCCGAAGCGTCCAGAGGGCTGGAACGCGCCGGAGCGGGCGCGATCCTGTTGGCGACGAACACCATGCACAAAGTCGCGACCGCAATCGAAGGTGCGGTCGACATCCCGTTGCTGCACATCGGCGATGCCGTTGGCCAGGCCCTGCAGGGTAAAAACGTGACGTGCGCCGCGCTGCTCGGCACGCGCTTCACGATGCAGGAAGACTTCTACAAACGTCGCCTGTCCGAGCGCTTCGGTATTGAAGTGGTATTGCCGGACCCGGATGCCATGGCAGAAATCGACCGCATCATCTTCGCCGAGCTCTGCCTGGGCCAGTTTCACCGGCCTGCCCGCGCCTTCTATCTGGGCGTACTCGAACAGCTTCGCGAGCAGGGCGCTCAGGCCGCGATTCTTGGCTGCACCGAGATCGGCCTGCTGCTGGATGGCGTGCAAAGCCCTTTGCCGCTGGTCGACAGCACCGAGGAGCACGTGGCGATGGGGCTGACATGGTTGTTGAAAGGGTGATGAAGTTATTTCCCACAGCATTGGCGGTATCTTCGCGGGGCTAGTTTCACTGGGCGCGAGTCCACCCATCCGATCACCAGATCGCAGATTCACTCACACGTGAAGGCCGAGCCCATTCCTCGATTCGTCCGCTGATTACGCCTGTTTATCGTGATCCGCGGCCCTGCCGCCTGACTTTTTATCCAATAGAACGCCCTGATTGGCCAGCTAGCCGCAGGCATCGGCCCCGCATAGCTTCACGCTCAGGGGCGTTGCAGTCGCTTGAAACCATCGCCCCTGTCCATTCATTGTCAGAGAGTCGTCGATGATCAGCCAGATTCAGGCCGCCGTTTCCGCCATCATCTCGAGTAAAACGCCAGCGCTGTCAGCTGGGCAGAAAAGTGATCAACCTGCTGTGGATAAGACGGAGCCGGCAGCCGCCGACAAGGCGAGCTTTTCCACGCTGGCCAGTCAGCTCAACGACTGCGCCGCGCGAGCAGCCAAACGGGATGCTGGAATGACCCACGCCGAACTGGGGCAATACGGGCGCAATCGCATCAGTGAGTTCCTGATCGAAAGCCGCACCGTCAACAGCGGGACGCGCGCCATGGAAGTGCCCAAGACGAATGACCCCGAACTGCTGGACCGTGCACGCGAGGCCAGTGCGTTCGTGACCCGGACACTGGCCGGTGACAAGAACGCCAAGAGCCCGTTTGAAAATCTCTCGCGAGAACAACTGAACCTGATTGCCTTTGACGACAGCGCCACCTTCACCCTCAACGAGCGACGCGCGGCGTGGCATGGCGTGCAAAAGTTGGACGAGGCCTGGCGTAAGGTTGCGATTCCCGAAGGCGTCATCGAGCAGACGCGCACCGGCAAAGCGTCGAAGTTCTACAACGAGGCATTGAGCTACTTCAAGGCATTGCCCGCGATCGAGAAAGCAGTCGATTACCCCAAAGATGCCGAGGCAATCCTTGAGGCGCGCATCAAGGACGACAAGACACTGCCAGGCCTGCCGGGAACCTCGATGCGACAAGCCGCGGATCGCAAATTGACGCTGTACGACATTCTCGCGGGCATCGTTGACGCTTCCAGGGACAAGAAAACCGATGCTGCAAACCCGGTTCACACGAAGAAATTCAGCCCGAGAACCTCGCCGGTCGCCACGAGCTGGACCGAAAAATTCCTCAGTAAGGAAGTCGTGAAAGCGGCGGCCAAGCCGGCTGTTCAGCCAGCGGTAGCAGGTAGCCAGACCACTCCCGCCGCCGGGCAGCCTGCACCCGCCAACAAGACCGGATCAGCGGCACTCACGAAGAACAACTGATCTCCAGATGCTTGCCCCAATCCGGTGGACGCTGTGCATAGCTGTCCATTCCGGCCTGCTCTTCGAACGGTTTGCACAGCACCTGATGGAGGCGGCGGACTTCGCTGTAGTCGCCTTGTTCGGCGGCTTCGATGGCACGCTGGGCCAGGTAGTTACGCAGGATGTACAGCGGGTTGACGGCGTGCATGCGCGTGCGGCGTTCTTCCTCGCTGGAGGCCGGCTCCCGCGCACTGCGCGCTTTGTAAGCGTCGGCCCAGGCATCGAAACCCAGCATGTCGACGAAGTCGTCGCGCAGTCGGCTCACGGCGAGCTCAGCGGATTCGTCTCCCAGGCGGCGGAAGAACAGGCTGTAGTCGACGCCACTGTTCTGCATCAGTTGCAGCAGGCGTGCGATCAGGTCCGCGTCGTCTTCTTCGGCGGTCGTCAGTCCCAGGCGACGGCGCATCAGGTCAAGGTAATGTGCCTGGTACAGCGGCAGGAACAGGCCCAGCGCTTCACGCAAGGCTTCGACGCTGATGAACGGCGTGAGCGCCTGAGCCAGCGCGCTGAGGTTCCACTGTCCGATCGGCACCTGATTGCTGAAGGAATAGCGACCTTCGTGATCGGAATGGTTGCAGATGAAGTGCTGGTCGAAGTCGTCGAGGAAGGCGAACGGGCCGAAGTCGAACGTGATGCCCAGAATCGACATGTTGTCGGTATTCATCACGCCATGACAGAAGCCGTAGGCCTGCCATTTGGCGATCAATTCGGCCTGACGCTCGACGATCGTACGAAACATCGCCAGATACGGTTCAGGCTGTTCACGGCACTCGGGGTAGTGCAACGCCAGCACGTGATCGGTCAGTTCTTTGAGTTGTTCGTTCTGCTTGGTGTAGAAGAAATACTCCAGGCTGCCGAAGCGTACATGACTTTGCGCGAGGCGCAGCACCATCGCGGCGCGCTCTTGGGTCTCGCGCCAGACCGGCGTGCTCGAGCCTATTACGCAGGCGGCGCGACTACTGGGAATGCCCAGCGCGTGCAGCGCCTCGGAGGCCAGGAACTCACGAATGGAAGAACGCAACACCGCGCGACCATCGCCCATTCGTGAGTAAGGCGTCTGACCGGCGCCCTTCAGGTGCAGATCCCAATGCTCGCCGGCATCGTTGTACACCTCGCCGAGCAGCAGGCCTCGACCGTCGCCAAGGCGCGGGTTATAGGAGCCGAACTGATGACCGGAATAGACCATTGCGCGAGGGTCGGCTTCGGCCCAGAGCTTGTGACCGCTGAAGAGTTCGGCAAACACCGGCTCTTCGGCTTGCGAAGGATCCAGATCCAGCAATGCCAGCGCCGCATCGCTGGCCACCACCAGTCGGGGTTCGGCGATCGGCTCGGGCAGCACGGACGTGGAAAACGCGTCACCCAAACGGGCAAAGCGGTTGTCGAAGGTCAGCTCGTCGAGGGCTTTCAAGGGATGCCTCCAGCAGAATGTTCAGCCATTCTGCTGGCATTACCGATGTCAGTCGAGCCTGACGTCCGGCGGCTCGGGCACGTCTTTGGGAGCGGCAGGCACCGGGGCGGGTGCTGAGAGGGTTTTGTGCTCCTGCTCGATCGGCACCATCTTGTACTCCTGTCCCTGCATGTTCTTGAGGTAAACCTCCATTTGCCGGAACGAGATGTTGATGTGCTGCTTCTTGAATTCCTTGTTAATGAACCGGTTGATCTCGTCGAGCACCGGGTTTCGGTCGCCCAGGTCGCGCACGTGCATGCGCAGTTCGTGGTCCAGCGTGCTTTCGCCGAAGTTCAGGAAGTACACGATAGGCGCCGGCTCTTTCAGCACGCGGGGGTTTTCGTTCGCGGCTTTGAGCAGCAGGCTGCGCACCAGGTCAAGGTCCGAGCCGTAATCCACACCCAGCTTCAGCGTGACGCGAGTGATGGTGTCGGTCAGCGACCAGTTGATGAGCTGACCGGTGATGAACGTCTTGTTCGGGACAATGATGTCCTTGCGGTCAAAATCGGTGATGGTCGTGGCGCGAATGCGGATCTTGCTGACGGTGCCGGACAGGTTGCCGATGGTGATGGTGTCGCCGATTCGGACCGGACGCTCGAACAGGATCATGATGCCGGAGATGAAGTTGGCGAAGATCTCCTGCATGCCGAAACCCAGGCCGACCGACAGCGCCGCCACCAGCCATTGCAGTTTGTCCCAACTGACGCCCAGCGCCGAGAGCGTCGAGACGAAACCCACGCCGGCAATCGTGTAGGACAGCAGTGTCGTGGTGGCGTATGAGCTGCCCTGCTTGAGGTTCAGCTTCGACAGCACCAGCACTTCGAGCAAGCCGGGCAAGTTGCCGGCCAGTACGAAGGTGATCCCGATGATCACCAGCGCGCCGATCAGGTCGCCGAGGCTGATGGGCACCATGCTCATGGTGGGACCGGTGCCGCTGGTGTATTCGTAGAGCGTGATGTTGTCCAGATAAGAGAAGACGGTGATCAGGTCGGCCCAGACGAAATACAGCGCGCCGATGAAGCCCCCAATCAACGCGAGTCGGATCAGTCGCAGCGATTGCTGGTTGACCTGCTCGATGTCCAGCGTCGGTTCTTCGATCAGCGTTTCACCTTCGCCCGCTTCCTTGGCCGCCTGACGTTTGCTCAGCGCGCGCTGATACGCGAGGCGACGGGCGGCAACGCTGAGCCCGCGGACGAATGCCGCCTCGATGACGAGCCAGAGCATCAGCAGATAAAGCGTATCGATCAGCCGATCACTGAGCTTGAGCGCGGTGTAGTAGTAGCCGAAACACACCGCCAGAAACAGCGCGACCGGCAGCGCCGTGAACGCAAGGCCGACAGCGCGGCGGAACAGCGATGCGTTCTGGTGCGCCGGACTGGTCAGCAGCAAGCGCCCGAGCAGCCAGGTCATCATCGCGTAACAGGTGAGCACCACCGCGATACCGATGACATCGTCGGCCAACGCCGAAGGTTCGTGCTCTGCGACGGCGACGACGGTCACCAGCGCAAGGACCACCAGACCGAGGCGTCGAATCCAGCCACGGAGGAACTCGACCTGAGGTTTGTCCCAGCGGAAGTGCAGCTGCGCGACGCCGCCCGGTGCGAGGATGCGATAGGCGGTATAAAACACCAGCCAGGCGAGCGAGACCTGCAGCAGGGCGGCGCCCAGGTTAATGTTCTGCCCGCGGGCGTCGATTTGCAGCGCAAAAGCGCAGAGCGCGAGGGCGAGCGACAGGGGCATGGCCAGCAGTATGTTGATGAGGATGGCCAGCGGCGTCTGCCATTGCCGGTCACGCTTGAAATGGCCGATGTCGCCATGCAGGCGGTTGAGCTTGTCGTAAAGCGCTTTGCGTTTCCACATCAGCGCGCCGATCACCAGCAACAACGGCAGGAAGATCAGCGGACGCTGAGTCAGCCCATCTTTCAGTTCGCTGATGCTGGAGGTCCACGGCAGCGTTGTGAGCTGCTTCATCAGGCGCGGCTGAACACGCTCGAACCACTCGAGGTCCAGCGGTTTGTTGCTGGGAATCCAGAACATCTGCTCATCCAGCGTCTCGCGCAGGCTGATCGCTGTGCTGACGAGCTGCTTCTGATTGAGCTGCAGGGTGATGGATTCATTGAGCAGCGCACTCAACTCGCGATTCAGGCGCTCGAGCAGATCGCTGCGTGTGGTCGCCAGGTCCAACAACGTTTTGCGCAGGGCGGGGGTGACGTCTTCCGGCTTCTGCGTCGCGAGCAACGTTTCGACATAAGCGCTCGGGCTGCTCATCTGTTCGCGTTGTTGATTGACTTCGAACTGATACAGCCGGATATCGGCGATTTCGTCCGCCAGGCCGCTGTCGAGCTTCAGCTTGGGCAGCGATTGCTTCTGTTTGTAGAGAATCTTGGAGAGCAGCAAGCTGCCGCTGAGCACGTTGATCTGCTCATCCAGCGCTTGATCGGTCTGGGTAAGGGCATCGAGCTGAGTCTTGGTCTTGAGGTTCTGCTGGGTCAGCTCGTTGAGCCGGTCCGTGCCGCGCAGCAGGTAATCGGACAGCTTGAGGTTCGCGGCGCTCTCGGTGGCCAGCAGGCTACTGCCGCCAGCTTTCTGCGCCTCGATCGACAGCTGCGTCACGGTTTCCTGGGACTGGGCACGGCGTTTGTCGTTGATCAACGTCTGCAGGTCCTGGATTTCCTGATCCTGACGACTGACCTTTTCGGTGAGCAGATCGTGCTGGCTGCCGCCCAAGTCCTGAAGCTGGCTGTTACCGGCCAGTTCCTGACGACGCAGGGCGATCAGCGCGTTGATAGAAGCAAGCTCGGCGTTGAACTGGTTGCGCTGATCGGCGTTGATCGCCTTGCCACCGTCCTTGCCTGACTTGAGGATGCTGTTGATCGTCTGAATACGCGTCTGCGCGCTGCTGATTTCGGCCTGAGCCCGTTCGGGGCGTGTCTGCGCGGTGATGGTCAGGCTGTTGGCATCGTTCAGCGCTTTTTGCAGATCGGACTGCTGAGTGCTGCGCTGGCTGAGGATCTGCTCGAGCTGCGGCACATCGAGATTGGCATAGCGCTGAGCGACCGGCATCGGTTTACTGGCTTTGAGCTTGGCCAGCTCGCGCTGGTTTTCGCTGGTCTGCCGCGGTGCATCGGTCAGCTGTTTCTTCAGATCATCGAGCTTCTGCTGATTGTCTTTCTGCGCGGCGATGAACTTGAGGGTCTGTTCCAGAACTTGCTGCAGCGCTTTCTGATCATCGGCCGAGAGCTTGCGGTCGGCGATTTTGTCCAGGCTCTGCTGGACGGCTTCGCTGGAAGGTGGAGGCGTATCGGCGGCGAGCGCCGGAACAGACGACAGGCATAGCCCAAGCAGGGCCGAGGCAAAAAAAGTACGCAGCGTGAACATAGACACCGGGTCGAGCGATCAGGAATGAGGAGCAGTTTAGAGGAACAACCCGGGACCGGGGCGGCTTCCTTCGGGGAATCTGACGCCCACTTTGAGGATCTTGTTCCCCTCCATAACCGCAACTGTCCAAATAGTTCCGTTCCATTCGACCTGGTCGCCCACAATCGGCGCGCCGCGATTTTTCTGAATGATGAACTGGCTCAGCGGCATATTTGAATCCAGCCCGTCGAGCTTCAGACCGTACAACGCCGCGACAGCCCCGAGCTGAGCGTCTCCCTCCAGAACGAAGTCACCGAAGAAGCGCAGATCCAGACCGCGTTGTGGTGCCTGACTGAACAGTTTTCCGAGGGCTGGAAGGTCGTGTTCATGCCCGATCACGCACAGCAGGTCACCCACTTCCAGCACCGTACTACCCGACGGATGGAGCAGTTGCTGCCCCCTGAACAGCGCCGCGATCCGCGTGCCTTCCGGCATTTTCAGCTCTCGCAGCGCCGCGCCGATGCACCATTTTTCTGCGCCGAGCCGATACACGAACAGCTCCCACTCACTGGTGACGTGCACCTCCAGCGCCGCGCGGGAAATAGGCGCCGGATCGGGTGGAACCGTCACTTTCAGCAGTTTGGCAACCCACGGCAGGCTCGTGCCTTGAACCAGCAGCGAGACCAGCACGATGAAGAACGCGAGATTGAAGTACAGCTGAGCATGGGGCAGCCCCGCCATCAACGGGAACACCGCGAGAATGATCGGCACCGCGCCGCGCAGTCCCACCCAGGCAATGAAGGCTTTCTCACGTCCGTGGAAGACCTTGAACGGGAGCAGCCCGGCTACCACCGACAGTGGACGGGCGACCAGAATCATCCACAGCGCCAGCCCCAGCGCGGGCAGCGCGATTGGCAGCAGATCGTGTGGCGTGACCAGCAACCCGAGCACGAGGAACATGCCGATCTGAGCCAGCCAGGCCATGCCGTCGAGCATGTGCAGAATGCCGTGGCGGCTGCGGATAGGCTTGTTGCCCAGCACCAGGCCGCACAGATAAACCGCCAGGAAGCCGCTGCCGTGGATGGCGTTGGTCAGGGCGAAAACCGCCAGACCGCCTGCGATGACCAGAATCGGATACAAGCCGTTGGCCAGATTGATCCGGTTGACCAGCTGCAGCATCAGCCAGCCGCCGCCCAACCCGATAATTGCGCCGATGCCGAACTCTTGAATCAAATGGCCCAACAGGCTCCAGTGCAAGCCGGTCTGGCCGCTCGCGATCATGTCGATCAGCGTTACGGTCAGGAACACCGCCATTGGGTCGTTGCTGCCGGATTCGATTTCCAGGCTGGCGGTGACCCGTTCGTTCAGGCCTTTGCCGCCGAGCAGCGAGAACACCGCCGCTGCGTCCGTGGAGCCGACGATGGCGCCAATGAGCAGTCCCTGGATGATATTCAGGTCGAACAGCCAGGCCGCGACCATGCCGGTCAGCCCCGTGGTGATCAACACACCGACGGTTGCCAGCGACAACGCCGGCCAGAGCGCCACGCGGAAACTGGCGACCCGAGTACGCAAGCCGCCATCGAGGAGGATGACCGCCAGCGCCAGGTTGCCGACCAGATAAGCCGTGGGGTAGTTATCGAAGATGATGCCGCCGCCGTCGACACCGGCGGTCATGCCGACCGCCAGGATGATCACCAGAATCGGAATGCCGAGTCGCGATGACAGCGAGCTGACCAGAATACTCGCACCCACCAGCAACGCGCCGATCAGGAACAGGCTGTTGATGGTCGTGGCATCCAAGTGCGGTACTCCAGACGAAAGTGATAAATGCATCCGTGAACTGACCATGCAGTCCGCGTGCCAAGGGATTTAACCTGTTGAATTGGTTGGCTGTCAAAGCGTAATTGCGCAAGGCCAGGCACTTGGAGCGGGTGGAATCGACTGGTCACCGGGCTGCGGCCGGTGCAGTTCGGAGGATCAGTGTCGGCGTGCGCACCTGGGGAGCGTCGCGAGGCCCCATAACTATTTATGGCAGATCGCACCTTGAATTCTGATTACGTCATGCGTTCATTCAGGAAGAAGCGATCCGCTCCATGCATGTTTCAAACGCAGTCGTAACAACCGAGTCAGACGAAAAGCAGCTCAAACGAACAGCAAGTGACTACGTCGCCGATTATCCCGATCTCCACGAACTGGCCAGATCCGCAGCGCAGAAGATTATCTTCAGCCACACGGGCAAGCACCTCGATCCCGCTCGCGTGTACTGGCACAGGTTTTCATCGGCCAGCAGCAGTCGGCTGTCTTTCAACGGCTGGAGGCACGGCAGCGCTCCGGTGGAGTCGATGACGATGATCGAGCTGATGATTCATCGTTTCAATGTCAGTGACCAGCAGTCTGCGGATGAGCTGGGGCCGTACAGCGGTTTCTACACGGATGACGCCAGCCATGAGTGCTTCGACGAACGCAATGAAGTCCGGATGCGGCCAGAAGATGTGCTTCGGGATTTCTGGGCATTGGATTTCAGCGCGGGCTATCGGCGCAGGATGGACCGGTTCTGGGCTCGACACAGCGACAATTTTTGCGTGCTGGGCAAAGCCAGATTTCTGGCCTGCGCGGCGGCGAGTTTTGGACAGAATCTTCTTTCCCTCGCCGATTTCCAGCTGTTGCGAAGCATCGTCACGACTGATCCGGTGTCAACCCTGGCACACCTGCGAGCGCCAGCAGCGCAAGGCAACTCGGTCTTTTATCTGGAGCTGGGCGAGTTCAAGGCGCGAGATGTCCTGCGAATAGTCGGCGCGGGCGATCGGCAGATTCTGTATTTGAGTGGAGATGCAGCGCCGTTCCGATGCTTTGATTCGCACCAGCACTTGTATGAATGGCTTAAAGCACAATTTCTGTCAGCACGGACGCGGCCTGCGATCTGCGCCCGGTTTCTTCGCTCGACTGGGGATTGGCAGGTGCGTCGCGAGGCGTTCCAGCGCAACGTGGCGCAATTGTTAAGTCGAGCACAGGACCCTGAGGGACCCGACCAGCTCGTCAATCCGGGGCATGTGCGCATACCGGGCGACCCGTTCGTTCACCTCCGGGATCTGGCGCGCCGCGAAATGCGTGAGGATGCTGACACGCTGCTGATCAGCAATAGCGATCTGCGCAAACGCATCTGGCTCGGCTATCTGAACGCGTTTCTTTCGGTCTTTGGCAATCTGGCGCCGCTGGCCTGGCCGATGGCCCTGGCGGTTGTCGGCGCGAGCGCAATCAGTCTCGGTCTGAGTATCGATCAGGCGGTCAACGGCACTTCGGCGCCGCAGCGCCGGGCGGGTATCCAGAGCGCGATCAATAGCGCGATTTACTTGTTCTTCAACCTGCCATTTCTGCTGCAGATGGGCGGGGGCGTCAGGTCGGCGGCGACGCGGGTCACCCTTTCGACGGATGAGTTGCCCGCCGATCCCTTGTCAGGCATGCAAGGCGACAGGGTTCTTGAAATGCAGGTGCCATCGGCGCAAGAAGGCCGCTTCAGAGGAACCTACTCGTTGAATAATGGCGAGACATGGGTGTTGATTGACGGCGAGGCGCGTCGGGTCATGTTTGATGAAAGTCTGGGGTCTTGGGTGATGGTGGAGGCAGGCAATCCGTTTGCCTTCGCAGGTCGCTGCCCGCTGCGTCTGAACCCGGATGGCCAATGGCAGCGCCTGCCACGGGCCGGGTTGTCTGGCGGCATGCCGATGGACGCAGCCGTCGCGGCAGTCGCTGATCAACCTCGTTTTACAACCGTGCAATCTGCGTTCTGGGACCGTTTCATGCAGCTTGATCTGTTCAATGAACAGCTTCATTCCAGCGACGCGCTCGCTCGACAGAAAGCCGTGGTCGAAGTGTTCCCGCTGGAACCGGACGAGGTCACTTCCCTCGATTCGGAAGGTGAAGATATCCACTTCGACGAATGGGGCGCCAGGCATCATGTGTTTCGCACTCATGACGGCGAGTACGTCGCATCCAGCATCCGGCAGTACACCCGGGAGGACGACGCGTACAACCAGTTCCTGCGCACGGGTGTACCGAAATATCCTGAACAGATCGCAATGCTCCAGCGGCTTGCGACCGATGTGGCGACCGTGGGCTGTAACAATGACGTCGCACTGTATCGAGGTGGGAGCGGCGCGCGAGGCACATCGGGGGCTTTTTTCCGTACGGGCGAGGTTCGCTCAGGTGATGTGCTGGTCAACACCGATATCACCTCGTTCAGCGAGAACCCCTACATGGCGAGAACCTTCGCCAGTAATCAGGGCGGGATGCACGCCAGCGCCACGACCGCACCGATTCTCTTCGATGAAACCAGCGTGGTGTTCGTACTCCCTGAAAAAAATTATCTGAACGCCGTGCCAGTCGCGCCCTTTTCAGCGAACCCAGAGGAGGCCGAGTCTATTTTCTTGCCGGGGCATTATTTTCAGATCGACAGCATCGAACACGTTCTCGGAACGTTTTATCAATTCATGAAAGTGCAATTGCGTGAGGTCGCAGGGCCGATAGAAGGGAAAAAGCTGCTTGATCTGCGAACGGGGGAAGCTTTTAGCCGCGAGCGTTTTGCAGTCCTTCTTGGACCGGACGCGAAAACGCTGACCGACACCTTCTTCCCCCTTTCCACCCATTAACGGCGAGCCGTCAAAACCACTCATCCTGCATCGACAGGCAGGCGTCGTCCCGGCGTTCGAGAATCGCCAGTTCGTGATGACATCCCGGTACTTCCCACGTCAGAAAGTACCGGGCAGCTTGCAGCTTGCCGTTGTAAAAACGCGTGTCGGACTCGTCCGCCCCGTTCAATCCCTCTCGGGCGCGAATCGCTTGCTCCAGCCAGCGCCAGCCAATCACGGTATGGCCGAACGCTTTCAGGTAGAGCGCTGAGTTGGCGAGGGTGGCGTTGACTTTGCCCTGTGCCAGATCGGTCAGCAGCCCGATGGTGACGGATTGAAGGCGTGCAACCAGCTGCTCGAGCGGCTCACGCAGGGCATCGAGCGCTTCATGCGTCTGTGCCTGCTCGCAGGTGTGGGCGATCAGCCTGATCAGTTGCTTGAGGCCTGCGCCTCCATTCTGCGCCAGCTTGCGTCCCAGCAAGTCGAGCGACTGAATCCCGTGCGTCCCCTCGTGGATCGGGTTCAGCCGGTTATCCCGGTAGTACTGCTCCACCGGGTATTCCCGGGTGTAGCCATGACCGCCGAGAATCTGAATCGCCAGCTCGTTGGCCTTGAGGCAGAACTCCGAAGGCCAGGATTTGACGATCGGCGTCAGCAGGTCGAGCAGTTCGTGGGCCTGTTTGCGCTGGTCTTCACTTTCGCCGGTCTGGGTATCGTCGAACAGGCGCGCGGCGTATAGCCCCAAATCAAAGGCACCTTCGACATAGGCCTTCTGCGTGAGCAGCATGCGTCTGACGTCGGCGTGCTGAATGATCGATACCGGCGCGGCCTGTGGATTCTTGCTGTCGGGCAGCCGACCCTGCGGACGCTCGCGTGCGTATTCCAGCGAATACAGATACCCCGCATAGCCCAGCATGACCGCGCCCATGCCCACGCCAATCCGTGCCTCGTTCATCATCTGGAACATGTAGCCGAGCCCCTGATGCGGCTTGCCCACCAGATAGCCTACGCACTGCCCGTTGTCGCCGAAGTTCAGCGCTGTGGACGTCGTTCCGCGCCAGCCCATCTTGTGAAACAGCCCGGCGAGTAACACGTCGTTTCGCGGCCCCAGACTGCCGTCGTCGTTTACCAGGTATTTCGGCACGATGAACAGCGAGATGCCTTTCACGCCGGGTGGCGCGTCGGGGAGCTTGGCCAGCACCAGATGCACGATGTTTTCCGACAGCGGGTGATCGCCTCCGGAGATGAAAATCTTGTTGCCGCGCAGGCGATAGGTCCCGTCTTCCATGGGTTCGGCGCGGGTCCGGATGTCGGAGAGCGATGATCCGGCGTGAGGTTCTGTCAGTGCCATGGTGCCGAAAAACCGGCCCTCGATCATGGGCTGCAGAAAGCGGCCTTTCTGTTCGTCGCTGCCAAAGCTTTCGATCAGGTTCGCCGCGCCCATGGTCAGGAATGGATAGGACGTGGTGGCGGCGTTGGCCGACTGGAAGTGCGCGAAGCAGGCTTGCGACAGCAGCGTCGGCAGCTGCATGCCACCGGCTTCGAAGTCGCGCGCGGCATTGAGGAAGCCTGCTTCGAGAAACGCGTCGACAGCGGGCTTCACCTCCGGGATCAGGACCGCCTCGCCGTTCTCGTAGCGCGGCTCGTGCTCGTCATTCTTGCGGTTGTGCGGCGCGAAGTATTTTTCGGCAATGGTGCGCGCAGTCGTGATCGCCGCATCGAACGTCTCGCGACTGTGCTCGGCAAACCGTTCACGCCGGGTCAGCGCTTCGGCATCCAGCACTTCATACAGCTCGAAAGCCAGATTGCGCGAACTGAGCAGCGTCTCGGACATGGCAGCGTACCTTTTGATGAATTGCCGTCGAGTCTAGGTAGGCGCGGAAGGGGTGAACAGGAAGATTGATTTGCGTGATGGAGGGGTAGTACGTGGGGTGAATGCCTTGCAGCGAATCTGTGGGGGTGAGCGAACTCACTCCCGCAGAAATGCGTGGAGCATCTGCGGCTGTCCGACTCGCCGGCGGTGGGCCTTTAAGGCGCCGCCGCTGGCAAGCCAGACTGCCATGGCTATCAGCGATCAATCAGCCGATCGTCATGAGGCTCGCATTACCGCCCGCTGCCGCTGTGTTGACGCTCAGCGCGCGCTCGATCACCAGGCGTTCCAGGGCGATCCCGGTTTCGCCTTTGGACAGGCCGTGCACACCGATAATCGCGCCGCCACGTTGGGCAACCTGCTCGCAGATGGCGCGCAACTGGTCCGAATCGCCGTGATGCAGAACGGCGTCGAGCGAGACGTCCTCCTTGCTCCAGTCGGCCACCAGTTTGATGCGTGCCTGCACATCCTTGGGAAGGCGATTGCGCAGCGATTTTCCTGGTTCTGCGTCCGGAACGATGGCCGTGCTGCCCACTGCCATGACAGCGGCAAGTTGTGCCAGCAGGTCGGTTTCGTCTTCAGCCAGGCACAGCACGTGTTCGCGCGGCAGAATGCTGTAGGTGTTGCGCTCGCCGGTCGGACCGATCAGCGCGCGGGTCACGCCGCTTTGCGACTGCTCGGCAAACTGCGCGCACAGGGCTTCCAGCTCAGGCTGCTGCTGGCTTGCCGCCCACGCCTTGAGGCTGTTCAGCGGCTTGAGCATGGCGTCGCGCATTCGCGTATCGGGAGCCACCTGAGCGTCCCGCGCGGCGAACGACTTTTGCACGGCATCGACCGGTCGCGTCGACAGCAGGCGATACAGGTACAGCGGACCGCCCGCTTTTGGGCCGGTGCCCGACAGGCCTTCGCCGCCGAACGGTTGCACGCCGACCACAGCGCCGACGATGTTGCGGTTGACGTACATGTTGCCCGCATTGACGGTATCGATGACCTTGGCGATGGTCTCATCGATGCGCGTATGCACGCCCAGCGTCAGGCCATAACCGGAGGCGTTGATCTGGCCGATCAACTGGTCCAGTTCCCTGCGCTTGTAGCGAACGACGTGCAGCACAGGGCCGAAGATTTCGCGCTGCAGTTCGTCGAAGCTTTCGAGCTCGATCAGCGTCGGCATCACATAGGTGCCGCGCTTGATTTCATCGCTGTCGGCAATCGCCACCTGATACACCGCGCGGCCTTTGTCGCGCATGGCTTGAATGTGTTTCTCGATGCCGGCCTTGGCGTCGGCGTCGATGACAGGACCGATGTCTACGGACAGGCGCTCGGGGTTGCCCAGGCGACTTTCGGCCATGGCGCCTTTGAGCATCTCGATCACGCGATCGGCGGAGTCTTCCTGCAGGCAGAGGACACGAAGGGCCGAGCAACGCTGGCCGGCGCTGTCGAAGGCCGACGAGACGACATCAATGACCACCTGCTCGGTGAGCGCCGAGGAGTCGACGATCATTGCGTTCTGGCCGCCGGTTTCAGCGATCAGCGGAATCGGACGTCCTTGAGCGTCGAGACGACCGGCGATGTTGCGTTGCAGCAGACGCGCGACTTCCGTGGAGCCGGTGAACATCACGCCTTTGACGCGATCGTCGCCGACAAGGCGGGCCCCCACGGTTTCGCCGCGGCCCGGCAGCAATTGCACCACGCCTTCAGGAATGCCGGCTTCAAGCAGGATGCGCACGGCTTGAGCGGCCACCAGCGGCGTCTGCTCGGCAGGCTTGGCCAGCACCGGGTTGCCAGCCGCCAGCGCTGCTGCGACCTGACCGCTGAAGATCGCCAGCGGGAAGTTCCATGGACTGATGCACACGACCGGGCCGAGCGGGCGATGAGCGTCGTTGCTGAAATCGTTGCGCGCCTGCACGGCGTAATAACGCAGAAAGTCCACGGCTTCACGCACTTCGGCGATGGCGTTGGCGAAGGTCTTGCCGGCTTCACGGGCCAGCAGGCCCATCAGCGGCTGTATTTCGGCTTCCATCAGGTCGGCCGCGCGCTCCAGAATGGCGGCTCGCTCGGCGGGCGGCGTGGCCTGCCAGATCGGGCCGGCACTCAAGGCGCTGAGCAAGGCGTTGTCGACGTCTTCCAGGCTTGCTTCCTGGACATGACCGACCACATCGCGCAGGTCGGACGGGTTCAATACGGGTGTCTGAGCACCTGCGCTGACCGGGCTGCCCAGCATCGGCGCGGCTTTCCAGTCGTTATGAGCCGTGGCGAGCAGGGCAGAGGACAGCGACGCCAGGCGATGTTCGTTGGCCATGTCGATGCCGGCGGAATTGGCGCGCTCGCTGCCGTACAGATCACGCGGCAATGGAATGCGCGGATGTGGCAGGCCAAAGCCGCCTTCCTGGGTGGCCATGCGCTCGATCGTGGAGACGGGGTCGGCGACCAGTTCCTGGATCGAAATCGACTGATCGGCGATGCGGTTGACGAACGAGGTGTTAGCGCCGTTTTCCAGCAAGCGGCGAACCAGATACGCCAGCAAGGTTTCGTGGGTGCCGACCGGTGCGTACACGCGGCACGGACGATTCAGCTTGCCGTCGGCGACCTTTCCGACAACCTGCTCGTAGAGCGGCTCGCCCATGCCGTGGAGGCACTGGAATTCGTACTGGCCGGGGTAATAGTTCTGGCCCGCGATGTGGTAGATGGCCGACAGGGTGTGGGCGTTATGGGTCGCAAACTGCGGGTAAATGACTTCCGGCACGGAGAGCAGCTTTCGGGCACAGGCGATGTAGGAAACATCGGTGTACACCTTGCGGGTATAGACCGGATAACCTTCCAGGCCCTCGACCTGGGCGCGTTTGATCTCGCTGTCCCAGTAAGCGCCCTTCACCAGACGGATCATCAGGCGATGGCGGCTGCGGCGAGCCAGATCGATCACGTAATCGATCACGTACGGGCAACGCTTCTGGTAAGCCTGAATCACGAAGCCGATGCCGTTCCAGCCCGTCAGTTGAGGTTCGAAGCACAGACGCTCGAGCAGATCCAGCGACAGCTCCAGACGATCTGCTTCTTCCGCATCGATGTTCAGGCCGATGTCGTACTGCTTGGCGAGCAGGGTCAGCGACAGCAGGCGAGGGTAGAGCTCCTCCATCACACGCTCGTACTGCGCGCGGCTGTAACGCGGGTGCAGCGCCGAGAGCTTGATGGAGATGCCCGGACCTTCGTAGATGCCGCGGCCGTGGGAGGCTTTGCCGATGGAGTGAATGGCCTGCTCGTAAGACGCCAGGTATTTCTGCGCGTCGTGCTCGGTCAGCGCCGCTTCGCCGAGCATGTCATAGGAGTAGCGAAAGCCTTTGGATTCGAATTTGCTGGCGTTGGCCAACGCTTCGGCAATGGTTTCGCCGGTCACGAACTGCTCGCCCATGAGGCGCATCGCCATGTCGACGCCCTTGCGGATCATCGGTTCGCCAGACTTGCCGATGATGCGGCTCAGCGAGGAAGTCAGTCCCGCTTCATTGTGGGTGCTGACCAGTTTGCCAGTGAGCAGCAGGCCCCAAGTGGCGGCGTTGACGAACAGCGACGGGCTGTTGCCCAGATGCGGCTGCCAGTTCCCGGTGCTGATCTTGTCGCGGATCAGGGCGTCACGGGTGCCCTTGTCAGGAATACGCAGCAGCGCTTCGGCCAGGCACATCAGCGCCACGCCTTCCTGCGACGACAGCGAAAACTCCTGCAGCAAGCCCTGGACAATGCCCGCACGGCCGCCGGCGCTCTTCTGGTTACGCAGCTTTTCGGCAATCGAGGCGGCGAGTTTGTGAGTCGCATCGGCCATCTGGGCAGGCAGGCGCGCCTGCTCCAGCAGCATGGGAACGACTTCAGGTTCAGGGCGACGATAGGCCGACGTGATCGCGGCGCGAAGCACCGACTGAGGCAGGATGCTCTCGGCAAACTCAAGAAACGCCTGATGGCCATTTTCGGCGGGCAGCTCGCCGTGGTCATCGGCGTCTTTGGCGTTCAGGCCATTGAGTTCGTTCAGGGTTGCACCACCCTCGAGTTTCTCCAGGTAATTGAAGATCGCCTGTTTGATCAGCCAGTGCGGCGTCCGGTCGATGGACTGTGCAGCTGCTTTCAAACGCTCGCGGGTCGGGTCGTCGAGTTTGACACCCAGGGTGGTGGTCGCCATGTCTTGTCCTCATGAAAGCCACGATTCGTGTGGCTATAGATGGCCTCAAGAGTAGCTGCGCTTGGGGCGGGGTGCAACCGGGTGCAACCGGTTTTTGCCGAATATTTCTGGCGTGTTTTCCAACCGTCTGATTGCGCCTCGTGAAGCACCGTTTGCGTGCTTCAGTGCTCGAAATGACCTGTTTCGGCGCCGATGGGCTTATTGCGCCGACTTGCGCGCCATGAAATTGTAAGAAGGTGCAACTTGGCCGGAATTTCGGGTTGCACCTGTCCGGCTGTGTCCACTAGCATGCCCCGCCTTGGTGCAGCCAAGTGTTCTCTACGTCGCCGACATCGCGGACGGGCGTTAGGTACGCGAACGGTGAGCCTGCGACTCTGCGGTGCGCAGCGCAATCGGCCTCGTTCGCGCCCATAAAAACAACGGCAGGGCATCACAATGAGCGTCAGCAACCCCACCTTGATCACCTTTGTGATCTACATCGCGGCAATGGTCCTGATCGGACTGTTGGCCTACCGCTCCACTAACAATCTCTCGGATTACATTCTCGGCGGCCGCAGCCTCGGCAGCGTCGTCACCGCGCTTTCTGCTGGCGCCTCGGACATGAGCGGCTGGCTGCTCATGGGCTTGCCGGGCGCGATCTATATGTCCGGCCTGTCGGAAAGCTGGATCGCCATTGGCCTGATCGTCGGCGCTTATCTGAACTGGCTGTTCGTCGCAGGCCGTCTGCGCGTGCAGACCGAACACAACGGCGATGCCCTTACGTTGCCGGATTATTTCTCCAGCCGTTTCGAAGACACCAGCGGCCTGCTGCGGGTCATCTCGGCCATCGTCATCCTGCTTTTCTTCACGATTTATTGCGCGTCGGGCATCGTGGCGGGCGCTCGGTTGTTTGAAAGCACGTTCGCCATGCCTTATGAAACCGCTCTGTGGGCGGGCGCTGCGGCGACGATTGCCTACACGTTCATCGGCGGTTTCCTGGCCGTTAGCTGGACCGACACGGTCCAGGCAACATTGATGATCTTCGCCCTGATCCTCACGCCGATCATCGTGCTGCTGGCGACCGGCGGCGTCGATACGACTTTCCTCGCGATCGAGGCCAAGGATCCTGCCAATTTCGACATGCTCAAGAACACCACCTTCATCGGCGTGATTTCACTGATGGGCTGGGGCCTGGGCTATTTCGGCCAGCCGCACATTCTGGCGCGCTTCATGGCCGCAGACTCGGTCAAGTCGATCGCCAGTGCGCGGCGTATCTCCATGGCCTGGATGATCCTCTGCCTGGGCGGCACCGTTGCAGTGGGTTTCTTCGGTATCGCCTATTTTTCGGCGCACCCGGAGCTGGCAGGGCCGGTCAACGAAAACCATGAGCGAGTGTTCATCGAGCTGGCGAAGATCCTGTTCAACCCATGGATTGCCGGTGTACTGCTTTCGGCCATTCTGGCGGCCGTCATGAGCACGCTGAGCTGCCAGTTGCTGGTGTGTTCAAGCGCGTTGACCGAGGACTTTTACAAGGCTTTCCTGCGCAAAGGTGCCTCCCAGCGCGAACTGGTCTGGGTGGGCCGGGCGATGGTCCTGTTGGTGGCGCTGATTGCGATTGCGCTGGCGGCCAATCCGGAGAACCGGGTGCTGGGGCTGGTGAGTTATGCATGGGCCGGCTTCGGCGCCGCGTTCGGCCCGGTGGTGCTGATCTCGGTGGTCTGGAAAGGCATGACCCGCAACGGCGCGCTCGCGGGGATTCTGGTCGGGGCGATCACAGTGGTGGTCTGGAAGCACTTCGAGTTGCTGGGGCTGTACGAAATCATCCCGGGCTTCATCTTCGCCAGTGCCGCCATCTTCCTGTTCAGCTCGATGGGCAAGGGACCGACGCCCGGTATGCTGACTCGCTTCGAGGCTGCGGAGAAAGAATACCGAGCGGCCTGATCCGTCTGGCTCATGAAGAAACCCGCGCTCGAAATGACGCGGGTTTTTTCATTTCAGCCTCAGCGCCTGAAAGGGCTCAGCCTTTGTTGTGATCGGTATCGAGGTTGAAAAACATGGCTTTGCCGCCTTCGCTGGTATAGCCCGTGTTGTCCTGACAATAGACGCCGGCCTTGAAATACAGCTGCTGTTTGCTCCACGTCGCGCTGATCCGGTCGTTCCAGACCATGCCGCGAGCGGTCACGCTGAGCAATCCCGCCTTGTTCAAATGGATGACGTAATTGAAAGTCTCGTTGAGCGGCACGTCTTCGGCAATGGTGATGACGCGGGCTTTCTTGTCCTTGGGATGAAAGCGCACTTTCGCAACGATGTTGCCCATGTGAGTAGCGTCTTTGTACTGATATTCCACTTTGAGCAGCGGCTGGGTGCTCTCATAAACGTGGATCTGGCCGATGACGATCTTGCCGGACGACGGCACCTGAATGACCTTGAGCTTGGCCCGCAGGAAATTGTCCGCGTCGGGGTAATACCAGTTATGGAGGGTGCCGTTGGACCAGGTTTCGCGCAGCTCGGTGCGGGGGTAAATGGCATTGGCTGTCTTGCTGCCGGTGACCGGAACCCAGAAACTCACATTGGATGAACCGGATTTGAAATATTTACCGTCATAGCCTTGGATCAGTTGTTTGGTCTCAATCGTGGCGGGGGGCGAGCCCACAGGAATGCTCAGATTCCACGTGCCTAAATCAATCATTTTCTCTTTCGTCCGATGTGTCTCATTGCCAGCAAACGCGTCTGGCGCAAGGGTTAGGGGGCGCTCCTTATACGGTTCGAAAATGGATTTGTTAACGTCAATCCGTCGAGTGGCTAGCGTCAATGTGCCTCCATTTTTGTTGCGGGACAGGCAGGCGCTGACGTACGGTGCAGCTACCGTTAGTCGGGAGGTAAACGGATTTGCGATGGCAAAACGGTGGCCTTCCTTCTCTTTTCCACATTCGGGGCTAGAGTATCTGCCTATCGGATCATCGGCGGAGCCTGTTCCCCCGGGCAGTAAGTGAATGATGAGTAGTAGCAGCATGGATCGCGTGCAACCCCTGCCTCCCAATGGCAAGTCAGTCCTATTGGTAGTCGATGACTACCCGGAGAATCTCGTCACCATGCGTGCGGTCCTGCAACGACAGGACTGGGAAATCGTGACGGCCAGCTCAGGCATGGAAGCGTTGGGCCTTTTGCTCGACGTGGACGTGGACCTTGTCTTGCTCGACGTGCAGATGCCTGAGATGGACGGCTTCGAAGTCGCCCGTCTGATGCGCGGCAGTCAGCGCACACGCCTGACGCCCATCATCTTCCTGACCGCCAACGAACAATCACGCGACGCCGTGCACAAGGGTTATGCCAGCGGCGCGGTGGATTACCTGTTCAAGCCGTTCGACCCCAATATCCTCAAGCCCAAGGTGCAGGCCCTGCTGGAGCAACAGCACAACCGGCGTGCCCTGCAGAAACTCAGCCGAGAGTTGGAGACGGCGCGGGCGTTCAATGCTTCGGTGCTGGCCAACGTCGGCGAGGGCATTCTGGTGGTCGACGAAGACGGCATCATCAGCTTCGCCAACCCGGCCATTTGTCGCTTGCTGGGCATGACCGACGGCGAGCTGCGGGGCACGGATCTGTGCAGCTACCTTCAGGAACCCTGCTTCACCGAATGGAAAGAATCGGGGTTCTACCACCACTACCGCCGCGCCGACACGTATCGCGTTCACGATGCCGTATTGCGTACGCCCGAGGGGCGTCAGGTGCCGGTGGCCTTGTCCTGTGCGCCGCTGCCGGAAGAGCAGAAAGCGATGGTGCTCAGCGTGCTCGACATGTCGGTGGTGCGCGACCTGTATCGTCAGCTTGAACAACAGGCCGTGACTGACTCGCTTACCGGCCTGCTCAACCGCCGGGGCTTCTATCAGACGGTCGAAGGCATGCTGCTGCGCAACGAGCACTCGGGCAAATACCTGGTGGTGTTGTACCTGGATCTGGACGGCTTCAAGCACGTCAACGACTCACTCGGGCACGACGCAGGCGATCAGGTGTTGCAGTGGGTCGGCGAGCAATTGAAGGATTGTTTGCGCCCTTACGACGTTCTGGCGCGAATGGGTGGCGACGAGTTCGTGGTCGTGATCGACGGACTGGATTTCCCCGAGCACGCGGCCAAGGTTGCCGAAAAACTCATCGAGCGTGTCTCGGCTCGCCGTCATATCGACGGGATCGAGGCAACGCTGGGCGCGAGCATCGGCATTGCGGTTTACCCTGACTGCGGCACCAATCTGGATGGTCTGCTGCGGGCGGCGGACATCGCCATGTATGAGGCCAAACGGGCAGGCCGACATCAGTATCGATTCTTCGATCAGTACATGAACGGCCGCGCGCGCTCGCGTCTGATGCTCGAAGAAAGCGTGCGTACGGCCATCGATGGCAAGGATTTTTCGATGGTGTACCAACCGCAGATCAACGTCACCACTGGCCGGATCCGGGGTTTCGAGGCGCTGCTGCGCTGGCAGCATCCCGATGCGGGCGATGTGCCTTCCGGCGTGTTCATCCCGTTGCTCGAAGAGACGCGCCTGATCAACAAGCTGGGCGGCTGGATTTTCGAGCAGGGCGCTGCCCAGCGGCAGCGCTGGAATGGCGTGTTCCCGGACGATCTGATCATGAGTGTCAGCGTCAGTCCGGCGCAGTTCAGCATGCCCAATCTGGCAGCGGAACTGCAGCGGGCCATCCATTTGCACGGTCTGCATCCGCGTCAACTGGAAGTCGAAATCACTGAGCCTTCGCTCGTGCACAATCTGGTTCACAGCCGCCAGCAGTTGCGAAGCCTGCACGACATCGGCGTGCGCGTGTCGCTGGACGACTTCGGCGCAGGCGACAGCTCACTGGCGCATCTGCGCAATCTCGATCTGGATACGCTCAAGCTGGACCGACATTTCATCGGCGGCATGATGGGCTCGCCTCGGGACCTGGCGGTCGCGCGCAGCATCATCGATCTGTGCCGGATGCTCGACATCGACGTCATTGCCGAAGGCGTCGAAACCCAGGAGCAATATGACTGGCTGGTGGCGAACGGCTGCCAGCTCATGCAGGGGTTTCTGCTCGCGCATCCTTTGGAGCCCAAAGAAGCAGAACGCTTCGTGCATCCCGTCCAATTGCCGGTCGCCGAGCGGCTGCTCGATCAGGGCTGACGGGGTAGACTGGCGACTTTTCAGCGACACGACCGGACCATGACCTCCACAGCATTGATGCCGCTCAAATACCTGCAGGCTTATCCGCAAACCCTGCAGGATCAGGTACGTCAGCTGATCGTGCAGAATCGGCTGGGCGATTATCTGGAGCAGCGCTACCCCGATCGCCACGAAGTGCAGAGCGACAAGGCGCTGTATGCCTACGCGCTGGCGCTCAAGCAGGAGCATCTGCGCAACGCCCCGAACATCGATAAGGTCTTATTCGACAACCGGCTCGACCTCACGCACCGGGCGCTCGGCCTGCACACCACTGTTTCACGCGTGCAAGGCGGCAAGCTCAAGGCGAAGAAAGAAATCCGCGTGGCTTCGCTGTTCAAGGAGGCCGCTCCGCAGTTCCTCAAAATGATCGTCGTGCACGAGCTGGCGCACTTCAAGGAATCGGAGCACAACAAGGCGTTCTATAAGCTGTGCGAGCACATGCAGCCGGGGTATCACCAATTGGAATTCGATCTGCGCGTCTATCTGACCTGGCGCGACCTGCAGTCTGCCGATCGATAGTCGGCTGCCGCAGCACATGTCGCTCGGTGCGCGTTAAGCTGCTCGCTCTCACACCCCAAAGGATCTGGCGATGGACGTCAGCAAGACCAAAAGCAGTTTCTATCGCCGTTTGTATGTGGCGTATCTGATCGACAGTGAAATCGCCGCGAGCGTACCGGCGCTCACCGAAGTCACTGGCATGCCGCGACGCACCGCGCAGGACACGATTGCGGCATTGGCCGATCTGGATATCGTCTGTGAGTTCGAACAGCTGGACGGCGCCCGCAATCATGCGGGCGGTTACCGGATTCGTGACTGGGGCGCGATCGACAAGCACTGGATCGAACGCAACGTGCAGCAGATCAAGGCGGTGTTGGGTTATCCCTGACGCCGAAGCGTTCGGCGCTCGCGTTGGAAAGTCGCGGGATCAGTCCAGATCTCGGCGCATGCCAATGTGCGGAATACCGTCTTCGAGGTAAACCTCACCCACCGGATTGAATCCATAACGGCTGTAATAGCCCTGCAAGTGGGCTTGGGCGGACAGATAGATCGGCTGATCGGGCCACTTTCGCTCGGCATGATCCAGCGCCTGCACCATCAATTCGTGGCCCATCCCTTTGTTGCGTATCGAGGGTGCAGTGACCACCCGGCCGATGGTCACATCGCCGTCCTGTTGAATCGGGTCCAGCAGGCGCAGATAGGCAACCAGTTCATCGTTCTGCCATGCCATCAAATGGCAGGTGTCACCCAGCAGATCCTGGCCGTCGACGTCCTGGTACCAGCATTTCTGCTCGACCACGAAGACTTCTGCGCGCAGTTTCAAGATGGCGTACAACTCTTCCTTGCCAAGGTCGGTATGGTGTTTGCAAATCCAGTTGATAGACATGAAGCCGGCTCACGAAAAGAAATCCATGCCGGATACTAAACGCTTATGGGCGTCAGTCCAAAGTGGCCCGAAAAGGGCGGTCGTCGACGCGATTCCTACATTGCTCGAAATTCTTGAACTGCGGCACAAACATCGCCTTCATATAAGTTGTGGAAAGTGCCGAAGAGGTCTTCAATGGAGGCCACTTGCTATTACCGTAATCGCTTTTCTGCCGGGCTGATCAACGTGCCCGTCGCTCGCATCAGGGATGTCACCGTGCCGCGTTATCGCAGCTGAAAATTGCAGGCAATCCGTCTGCCTAAGGATCTTGAGCATGCCGCGTTTGCTTCGAGCCATGGCCTTGCTGGGAATGCTGCTGATCGCGGATCAGGCATGGGCGCAAAAGCTGCGCCTGGCCGGCGACGCCTGGGCCCCTTACTCAGATACCTCGCTGCTCAAGGGAGGGCTTTCCACGGACCTGATCCAGACCGCATTTGCCCGCGCCGGTTACGCCACCGAATATGAACAAGTGCCTTGGGCCAGAGCTGTTCACGGAGTGAGCGAGGGGCGGTACGACGTGCTGATCAACGCTTGGTACAGCGAGGATCGCACCTTGATCGGGCAGTTTTCGCAGGCGTACCTGATCAACCGGTTGCGTTTCATCAAGCGCAAGGACGCCAACGTCGATTTTCAAGACCTCGTTCAGCTGCATCCACATTCCATCGCAGTGGTGCGCGGCTACGCTTATTCGCCTGAATTCGATGCCGATGCTCTGCTCAAGAAAGTCCCGGTGGCAAGCTTTTCTACCGCCGTGCGCATGCTGGTGGCGGGCAGGGTAGAACTCACTGTGGAGGATGAATACGCGGCGCGGTTCGCGCTCAGTCACGAGCCGGCAGAGGTGCGGGACAGCGTCGAATTTCTGCCCCGCTCATTGAGTGAAAACAGCCTGCACATTCTTGTCAGCCTGAAACATCCCGATCACGAGAAAATTGTCGCGGCCTTCGACAAGGCCATCGCCGCTATGAAAGCCGATGGCTCCTACGACACGCTCTTCAAGCTGCACGGTCTGTGATTGCAGGTTCTTTCACAGGCTCTTTGATCAAATGCGCCGCCAGCGTTCTCAGCGGACCGAGCTGGCGACAGATCAGCGCGAGTTGAGTCTGCACCAGACGTTGCCCCTCATCGATCTCTTCCGGCATTTGCTCAAGCTCGGTGGCCAGCGCTTCCTCTGCATCGCTGTGCACGGCCACCGGCTCGCGCATGGCCAGGCTCTGGGCAATCTCGTCGATGCTCGACGCCAGACTCGCGCCAGCCCCTTCGATCAACTGCTCGCGTACTTCGCTGGGCAATTGGGTTTCCCGGTGCGCGCCAAGTCCCGACAGATAGCTCAGCAGCGTGTGTGAGAGCACCAGAAAGCGGAAGCCCACATCGGCTTCCTTGCGGAAATGGCCCGGCTCCATGAGCATGTTCGCCAGCGTCGTCGAGAGCGCGGCGTCAGCGTTGTGGGCGTTGCGTCGGGCGAGGCGATAGGCCAGATCGTCGCGTTTGCCCTGCGCATACTGCTGCATGATCTGGCGCAGATAGATGCTGTTGCAGGACAGCGTATTGGCCAGCACCTTGTTGAGCCTGCGACCTTGCCAGTCGGGCAGGAACAGGAACACCGCAAGACCCGCGATCAGGCTGCCCAGCAGCGTATCCATCAGCCGCGGCAGGAACAGGCCGTAGCCGTTGCCGACCTGATTGAAGCAGAACAGGATCATCACCGTGATCGCCGCGGTCGACAGCGTATAGCGCGTGGTGCGATTGACGAAGAACACAACCCCGGCAAGCACTGCGCACATCGATTGCAGCACCGGCGTGGTGATCAGGTCGAACAGAATCCAGCCCGCCGTGAGGCCGATCGCCGTGCCGATGATGCGTTGCCCGAGCTTGCGCCGGGTTGCACCGTAGCTTGGCTGGCACACGAACACCGTGGTCAGGATGATCCAGTAGCCCTGCGAAGGATGAATCAGATGCACCATGATGTAGCCGATCACCAGCGCCAGCGGCAGACGCAGCGCGTGGCGGAACAGCAGCGACGTGGGCGTCAGCTGCAGGCGCAGCCGGGTCCAGACATCCTTGAGGTTACGCGGCGAGCGGTCGAGCAGGCTGCTGTCAGTCGCATCGGCCAGGGCATCGGGATTACTGGCATCGCTGAGCAGGCGGTCCAGCGTGCCGAGGTTGTTCGCCAGTGCACGCAGGGAGCGAAGCAGGCCGCGCCAGGCGGGATTGCTTTGAATGCGCAGGTGTTCGAGGGACGCGCGCAGGTCGTCGAGCGCGTGGGCGAAACTGTCGTCGTAGATGAACGGCTGGCGCAGCTGAATGGAAATCGACAGATCGCGGCAGGCATTGCCTTGCTGGCGCAGCAGGCGCTGACAGCGGAACAGCACGTCGCTGTGGAAGAAGGCCTCGGCCAGCGAGTTATAGGGATAGTGCGACGAGCTGGCGCGCTCGTGGATGTCCTGGGCGAGGAAGTACAGCTTCAGGTAACGACTGACCTTTGAGCCGGGACGACCACTGCCGACGCGGTTGAGGATGATTTCCTTGGTGACGTTGAGCGCGGCGACGACCTTGCCGTTCTGTTTCGCCAGTTCCAGACGTTTGGCCTCGACATCCAGCGTACGGATAGGCTCGAATAGGTCGGACTTGAGCTTGAGGTAGAGGCCGAGCTCGCGAAACAGCCGCGCCAGCGCTTGCTGCACCGGTTGGTTGGAGAACAGCATCTGCCACAACACCGACAGCAGGCCGTACCACGCAGCGCCAGCCACTAGCAGCATCGGCTCATGCCAGAAATCCGTGACTTCGCCTCCGCGCTGATCCACGCCGATCATGGTGTAGACCGAGAGAATCAACGTGGCGTAGGCGATGGCGCCGTAACGCTCACCCAGAGCGCCCAGCATGGTCAGGCAGAACGCCGCCAGGGCGAACGCGCAGATGAAGACGACGGGGTAGGGGAACAGCAGCTCCACGGAGAGTGCTGCGATGCTGAAACACACCAGCGTCACGGCCAGCGCGTTCAGGCGGCCTTGCCAGCTGTCGTCAGTCTCGGACAGTGCGCTGGCAATGACCCCGAGGAAAAGCGGGATCAGCAGCGACATTTCGTTCTGGTACCAACACAGCGCCATGCTGCCGGTCAGCGCGATGAACACCCTGACGCTGTAGGAAAATTTGTCCAGCGCCCACAGGCGGCGGAAGGTATTGCGCAACGATTTCGATGCCATGAACGCTGACGGCCCTGTTCGCGATTGATTCTGCTGACGGATATGTACAGCGCCGGATGCGTGCTGTACATCCGCTTAGCAAAATTTATTCCGCGAGTCTGGGGGCAAGTTGTCGCTCAAGCACACAACGGTGGGAGTGAGCCGACTGTCTTTAACGCCCCCTTTCGACCCATGGCGTGACACCCGACGCCTTCCCGGCCGAAGTCTGTCCTACGAAAGGCTCGCAGCGTCTGGAGGACCGGTTTCAGCCGGGAAGAGGCTGGTGCATGCTGTCGAGATGCGGGTTGCTACGTTGTCAGCCAAAAAGGTGAACGTCAGACAAACTGCGCTGCCGCGTACGCGGACGCCCAGGCCCACTGGAAGTTGAAGCCACCGAGATGACCGCTGACATCCAGCACTTCGCCGATGAAGTACAGCTTGGGCGATTTCAGCGATTCCATGGTTTTGGAAGACACTTCGCGCGTATCGATGCCGCCCAGCGTGACCTCTGCGGTGCGATAACCTTCGGTGCCCGCCGGCACCACCTGCCAGTTCGACAGCTTCCCGGCGATGTCGGCAAGCTCGGCGTGGGTGTACTGCTTCATGGGCCTGGACACGAACCACTGCTCGGCAATCAGGTTGGCCATCTTTTTCGTGAACAGCTCGCCCAGCAATGTCTTCAGCTCGCTGTTCGGGCGTTCCGCTTGCTGAGTGCTCAGCCATTCATGAGCGTCGTGATCGGGCAGCAGATTGATTTCCACCGTATCGCCCGGGTTCCAGAACGATGAGATCTGCAGAATGGCTGGCCCGCTCAGACCGCGATGCGTAAACAGGATGTTCTCGCGAAAACTGGTGTCGTTGCAGCTCACCAGACAATCGACCGACGTGCCGGACAGTTCGGTGCACAGCTCTTTGAGCTGGTCGGTAATGGTAAATGGCACCAGCCCGGCGCGGGTCGGCAGCAGGGTGTGGCCGAATTGCTTGCCGACCTGATAACCGAAACCGGTTGCGCCCAGCGTCGGGATCGACAGCCCGCCGGTGGCGATGACCAGAGATTCGCAGTTGATGACACCCAGCGTGGTTTCCAGCCGATAACCGCTTTCGGTCTTCTCGATGGTCTGCACGGAGGTGTCCATGTGCAGGCTCACCTCGGCGTCATCGCATTCGCTGAGCAGCAGGCCTAGGATGTCGCTCGACTTGTTATCGCAGAACAGCTGGCCGAGTTTCTTCTCGTGATACGGCACGCCGTGCTTGCCCACCAGCGCGATGAAGTCCCATTGGGTATAGCGCGCCAGCGCCGACTTGCAGAAGTGCGGGTTCTGCGACAGGAAGTTGGCTGGCTCGGTGTACATGTTCGTGAAGTTGCACCGCCCGCCGCCCGACATGAGAATTTTCTTGCCGGGTTTATTGGCGTGATCGATCAGCATGACCTTGCGGCCGCGGTTGGCAGCTGTGAATGCGCACATCAAACCTGCGGCGCCGGCGCCGATGATCACAACGTCAGTAACGGGCAAAGCGGTGTCCTCTGGGGGAATATCGAAACATGATCGTGGGAGTGCCGTCCCGGACGCTCTGCGTCCAGGCGACGCGGTGCGTCGCACAATGCGTTCCCACGCAGAGCGTGGGAACGATCAGGGGGTATTCAGGTGGTTTTAGAGAATCCGCACCCGCAACGACTTGCCCTTGATCTTGCCGTTGTTCAGGCGATCCAGTGCCTGTTTGGCGATGCTGCGCTCAACGGCCACGTAGGCCTGGAAATCGAAGATCGCGATCTTGCCGACTTGGGCGCCGGGAATCCCCGCTTCGCCGGTCAGTGCGCCGAGAATGTCGCCGGGGCGCAGCTTGTCCTTGCGACCCGAGCCAATGCACAGCGTTGTCATCGGCGGGAGCAGCTTGCCGCCCTCTTTGCGCGTCAACTGGTCGTATTGCTGCCAGTTCAGCGGCGCCTTCTGCAGTGCTTCGACAGCCCGCGCACGCTGGCTTTCACCTGGGGCAACGAGGCTGACCGCGATACCGGTCTCGCCTGCACGGCCGGTACGGCCTACGCGGTGAATATGGATTTCGGAGTCACGGGCCAGCTCGACGTTGATCACCATGTCCAGGGCATCGATATCCAGGCCGCGAGCGGCCACGTCAGTCGCCACCAATACAGACGTGCTTCGGTTGGCGAACATCGCCAATACCTGATCGCGATCGCGCTGCTCCAGATCGCCGTGCAGGCCGACTGCCGACATGCCTTTGGCGCACAGGTGATCGACCACTTCCTGAACCTGTTGTTTGGTGAAACAGAACGCCACGCAGGATTGTGGACGGAAATGGTCGAGAACCTTCACCACCGCTTCCAGACGTTGCTCGGGCGCGATTTCATAGAAAATCTGCTCGATCTGGCTATCGGCATGCAGCGCCTCGACCTTCACGGTCTGCGGATCGCGCATGAATTTGGAGGCCAGTTGCTTGATGCCGACCGGGTAAGTGGCCGAGAACAGCAAGGTCTGACGACGCTCAGGCGTCTGCTCGATGATGTCGGCGATGGCGTCGTAGAAGCCCATGTCGAGCATGCGGTCGGCTTCGTCGAGAACCAGTGTGTTCAGGCCATCCAGCACCAGCGAGCCCTTGCGAAGGTGCTGCTGGATGCGGCCGGGTGTGCCAACGATGATGTGCGCGCCATGCTCCAGCGAGCCGATCTGCGGGCCGAAAGGCACGCCACCGCAGAGGGTGAGCACCTTGATGTTGTCTTCGGACCGGGCCAGACGACGAATTTCCTTGGCCACCTGATCGGCCAGTTCTCGTGTCGGGCACAGCACCAGTGCCTGGCAGCCGAAGTAACGCGGGTTGATCGGGTTCAGCAGGCCGATGCCGAAGGCCGCGGTCTTGCCGGAGCCGGTCTTGGCCTGGGCGATCAGGTCCATGCCCTTGAGAATCACCGGCAGGCTCTGCGCCTGAATCGGCGTCATCTGGGCATAACCAAGGGACTCCAGGTTAGCCAGCATGGCGGCGGAAAGGGGCAGCGTGTTGAAAGCGGTGTTAGTCACGGGACGGGCCTGCAAAACAAAATGTCGCGCAGTGTATCAGGTCGCAGGCCCCGGCTTGGGGCTGGGGGCGATAAATGGTGAGGGAATTAATGTGCAGATCTCGGCAGTCTGCCGGGCACAAAACCTGTAGGAGTGAGCTTGCTCGCGAATGCTGAGTCTCAGCCACCGAAGCTCCGGCGGATGTACCGGCCTCTTCGCGAGCAAGCTCGCCCCCACAGGTGTTCGTTGTTACCCCGGACGTGCATCACGCCTCGATCTCAGGCTCGGTCTGTGGCTTGCGCGGCGGGTTTTCCGGGGGCATGCGTGGTGACAGTTGCAGGAAGATCGAAGCAGCCAGCATCGCCAGCACACCCACGCAAAGGAACGTCAGCTGGAAGGCGCCCAGCACACTGCTGACCTCGCCTGTCGACACGTCATCGGTGAAACCACCCAGCAACGCCGCCGCACACGCCACGCCAAGGCTCAGCGACAGCTGCGCCACCACCGACAGCAGGCTGTTACCGCTGGCGGCGCTGGCGTCGTCCAGGTCAATGAGCGTCACCGCGTTCATCGCCGAGAATTGCAGCGAGTTGACGCCGCCCAGCAGGGCCAGATGAATCAGCAGAAACCAGTAGGGCGTGTCGGCGCTCACCAGCGCCATGCTCGCAAGCAAGATGCCCAGCAACAGGGTGTTGCCGGTCAATACGATGCGGTAGCCCAGTCGCTCGATGGCCCTCGTCGCCAGCGGCTTGGCAAACATCGCCGCCAGCGCCAGCGGGATCATGCTCATCCCGGCGTGGGACGGCGAATAACCCAAGGCGACTTGCAGCATCAGCGGCACGAGAAACGGCAAAGCGCCGCTGCCCAGGCGGGCGAACAGGTTCCCCATGATGCCCACCGCGAAACTGCGCGTGCGGAACAGCGAGGCAGAGAACAGCGGCGCCTCGACATGGCCCGCGCGCAGCCAGTACGCCGCCAGACAAGCCATCCCGCCGAACAGCAGCATCACGACGCGCAGGTGCGGCAGATGCAGCTCACCCAGACCTTCCAGGGCGATGGTGATCAGCACCATCGATGCGCCGAACAGCCCGAAACCTACCAGATCGAAACGGGTACGGCCGCCGCCTTGCAGATCGGGGATGAACTTGCGCACGGCGAAGCAGCCCAGAATCCCGACCGGAATATTGATCAGAAAAATCCAGTGCCAGCTCAGGTATTCCACCAGCCAGCCGCCGACCGTCGGACCCAGCAGCGGGCCGAGCAGCGCAGGCATGGTGATGAAACTCAGGATGCGCACCAGTTCGGTCCGCGGATAGGCACGCAGCACGATGAGCCGCCCGACCGGCATCATCAAGGCACCGCCCAGGCCTTGTACCACGCGGGCGGCGACCAGCATGCCAAGTGAGTTGGACGCCGCGCACAGCAATGAACCGAAGCTGAACAACAGAATGGCGCTGAAGAATATGCGCTTGATGCCAAAACGGTCGGAGATCCAGCCCGAGGCTGGAATCAGCAGCGCGATGGTCAGCATGTACGCGATGATCACCGACTGCATGCGCAGCGGATCTTCCGACAGCGAACCTGCCATCGAAGGCAGGGCGGTGTTGAGAATCGTGCCGTCCAGACTCTGCATGAAAAAGGCGATGGCGATGACCCAAGGCATCCAGCGCAAGGTTCGGGCGTCCAACTGCGGCGTCGAGGTCGGCATATGAAGTTCGAGGTCCTTTTGTGTCGATCATTGTAGGCGTGAGCTTGCTCGCGAGAGCGTTCTGTCTGCCCACGAGCAGCACTTGACGTTGCGCTATTGCGAGCAAGCTCAAACCTATATGGATTGCGTCTGGCTACAGCGTCAGTGTCAGCTTGCTGATCAGCGCTCCCGGCAGCAGATTCGAGGCTGTCTGACGTTGACTGTAGGTACTCGTCGACAGGATGAGTTCCCTTTGCGCCGTCAATTGTTCCAGCGAGTCGCCCAGCAGGCTGAAGATACTGTCGTCGAAACGCATGGTGCTTACCGGCGCCTTGATCTTGCCGTCTTCGACCCAGAAGGTTGCAAATCGGGTCATGCCGGTCATGCGCCCGGCGTTGCGGTCGGAGAAATTCAGGTACCAGAGGTTGCTTATGTACAGCCCGGTACCAAGCGCCTTGAGCACGTCGTCCAGCGCCAGCGCGCCACCGTTCATGCTCAGCGCGCTGGGCGACTCGCCCCAGCCTGCGCCGTTGGCGACAAGGCCATATTCGGCAGCGCTGCGGGAATCGATCAGCCGGTCTCTGGCGATGCCATCCGCCACCAGCGACAGATCGGAGCGCCGATACCCTTCGCCGGAAAACGCCGGCGACAACGAACCGGTCACCTGCTCGTCCAGACTCACCAGAGGGCTCAACGCGGCATGAGCGTCGTACAACCGTTGCAGCGGACTGGTTTTGTTGGCCAGCGACTGGGCTGAAAAGCCGCCCCAGCAGAGCATGCCGATGACTTCCTCCAGCGCAGCCGGAGCGAGATAAGCGCGGTATTGGCCGGGCGCAAGCTTGTGCGCCGGGCGACCGAGAAACTCAAGTTGCTCGCGAGCCAGCGCAAAGCGGCGGGTAAATGCCTCGTCGTCCCATTGGTGACCGGCGTAGTTGGCTTTCACCGCCTGGCCGTTTTCATGAAACAGGGACCAGTCGAAGTTGAAGCTGTTGGCCTGATGCCAGCCCAGCGCGCCGCTGGAACTGGCGAAACCCCGGTAGATCGGACCTGCCGCATAGATGCCGACCAGATCGAGCCCTTCGCCGAGTTGCGCGATGCGGTCCACCACCTGTGCGCTGTCCGGCAGCGGCGTGTCTTGCACGTTGCTGCTGTGCCACGGCTCGTCGTTGAGCGACAGATAAGGATCTTGCGGCAGGAGCGTCAGGGTTTCGCGCAGTTGCTCGAGCGCTTGCTTCAAACGCTGTTGATCCACGTCGCTTTCGCCTGACAGCGTCAGGTCCAGATTGGCGTGGCGACCGTTGGCGATCAGCTTGAAATAAACGCTGGCCTGCTGCACATGCCCCGCCTGCCTGACCTTGCCGTGGTTGAAACGGATGAAATCCGACGCTTCGGCGTTGTAGCTGAGCGTGAAGCGCTCTTCGAATGTGATGGCAGCGCTCAACCCGTTGGCAAGTGCATGGAATTGATCTTGATGGGACATCAGGCGTCACCTCCGAAAACGTCGACATTGGCGAATACGCAGGCTGGCGAAGCGTGGCCCACGCGAACCACCTGATTGGGCTCGCCCTTGCCGCAGTTCGGCGTGCCGAGCACCTTGGATGTGCTCGCATCGCCGACCGCGCTGAGGCTGCGCCAGAATTGCGCGGAAATGGCGCGGTAGTTCGGGTTTTTCACCACACCCTTGATCTCGCCGTTCTCGATCAACTGACCCCATTCGCAGCCGAACTGGAATTTGTTTCGCGCGTCATCGATCGACCAGGAGCGATTGGTGCTCATTAGGATGCCGTGCTCGATGCCGCTCACCAATTGCTCCATCGATTGGTCGCCCGGCTCGATGTTGAGGTTGGCCATGCGATCGATCGGCGCGCGGTTCCAGCTGCACGCGCGGCTGTTGGCGACGCCTTCCACGCCGGATCTGTACTGCGACAGCGCGCCACCCAACGGCCGTTCGAGAATGCCGTCCCTGATCAGAAATTGCTTGCTGGCGCGCGTGCCATCGTCGTCGTAACCGTAGCTGGCGAGCTGTTCGGGAATGTCGGGATCGAACGTCACGTTAAGCAGGCTGGAGCCATATTGCAGGCTGCCGAAATCGCTGACGTTGACGAAGCTGGTGCCCGCGTAATTGCGCTCGTCGCCCAGGATGCGGTCCAGCTCCAGCGGATGGCCGATGGATTCGTGAATCTGCAGGATCATCTGATCGGGCAGCAACAGCAAATCACGCGGGCCGGTGGGCGTGTTGGGCGCCATGATCAGTTGCAACGCCTGATCGGCGACCTGCCTCGCAGCACCGATGATGCCGCAAGCGTCGATGACTTCCGCGCCGCCCTGCTGGCCGAAATTCTCGCGGCCCAGGCTGCGGGTCTGGCTGTCCTGGCCGTCGTATGCGGTCACGCTCAGCCCGGGAAACACAAAACGGTGCGCCTGACGGATCTGCGCTCCGGCGCTGTTGAGGTAGATCTGCTCGACGTTTTCCAATCCCAGACTGACCTGCCAGTTCACCAGACGTTCGTCATGCGGAACGTTGGCGGACTCACTGCCAAGCAGTGCGTAGCAGTCGCTCAACGATGGAAAGGCGCTGTTCAGATTGGGTGAAAGATAATCCGCGCAGCTGGTGGCGACAGGCTGGTCGCTCAGATCGAGCAGAGCGTGTGAGGCCAGCATCCGGGCCTGATTTTCAGCGCGCTCAAGAGCCGCCTGCAGGCCGCGTTGCGAGAGGTCGTTGGTGGCGGCGTACGCCTCGACGCCGTTGATGCGCACCGTCAGCATCGCGCCTTCGTCGGTACTCAGGTGTGGCGGTTCGGCGATGTTCTTGCGCACCGAGAGGTGTTGGCTGGTCTGTTTGACGTAACGCAGAGAGAAAAACTGAGCGCCGCTGCGCAGGGCTGCGAACCGCTGCTTGAGGTGAGCGGAAAAGTCGAACATGCAGGAAAGCTCCTTGGCGATTCGGACAGGCAACGGTCCGAATCATAGCGCGCTTGAGCCCTGCGGCGGGACGTGAATTCCCGCACTGTAGGAGCGTGGCTTGTCCCGCGATCTGCGGGGAACCGGCAGCAAACTCTGCAAATGCGGTTTTCCTGGTACACCGAGTTTGCCGATTTTACGACGGGTTCCCCGCCGATCGCGGGACAAGCCACACTCCTACGAGTGCGCGTCCTCCTCAGGCTGTGTGGCCAATCTCCCGCATCGGCGTGCCACGCACCGGCGCATCGCCTGCCACGTAGTACTTCGCGGTGCTGCGCGGCAAGGGCGCGCGGCCGCGGATTTTGTCGGCGATCTTCTCGGCAATCATGATGGTCGGCGCGTTGAGGTTGCCGGTCGTGATCAGCGGCATGATCGAGGCGTCCACTACGCGCAGGCCTTCCATTCCATGCACGCGGCCCTGACCATCGACCACGGCCATCTCGTCGTTGCCCATCTTGCAGGAGCAGGACGGGTGATACGCCGTCTCGGCGTGCTCGCGGACGAATTTATCCAGCTGCTCATCGGTCTGCACCTCGATGCCCGGGCTGATTTCGCGACCACGATATTTGTCCAGCGCAGGCTGTTGCATGATTTCGCGGGTCAGGCGGATGCCGTCACGAAATTCCTGCCAGTCCTGTTCGGTGGACATGTAGTTGAAAAGGATGCTCGGGTACTCGCGCGGATTTTTCGACTTCAGTTGCACACGGCCGCGGCTCGGCGAGCGCATCGAGCCTACGTGGGCCTGAAAGCCGTGTTCACGCACGCCCTTGCTGCCGTTGTAATTAATCGCAACGGGCAGGAAGTGATACTGAATGTTCGGCCACTCGAATTCCTTGCGCGAGCGAATGAACCCGCCGGCTTCGAACTGGTTGCTGGCGCCGATGCCCTTGCCCAGAAACATCCATTCAGCACCGATGGCAGGCTGGTTCCACCACAGCAGCGACGGGTACAGCGAAACCGGTTCCTTGCAGGCGTATTGCAGGTACATCTCCAGATGGTCCTGAAGGTTCTCGCCAACGCCCGGCAGGTCGTGAACCACAGGGATATCGAGCTTTTGCAGCAGCGCCGCGGGACCCACGCCGGAGCGCTGAAGAATCTGCGGCGAAGCGATCGCGCCGCCGCACAGCAAGACTTCCTTGCGCGCGCGGGCTTCAATGCGGGTGTCGCTGTCGCCCACCAGATAAGCCACGCCTACGGCGCGCTTGCCGTCGAACAGGATCCGGTCGGTCAGGGCATGGGTGACGATGGTCAGGGTCGAGCGCTTCTTGGCCTCGTCCAGATAACCGCGCGCCGTACTCGCGCGGCGGCCGAATGGCGTGACCGTACGATCCATCGGACCGAAGCCTTCCTGCTGGTAACCGTTGAGGTCGTCGGTACGCGGATACCCCGCCTGCACGCCCGCTTCGACCATCGCCGCGAACAGCGGATTATTGCCGGCTTTGGGCGTGGTCACGCTGACCGGGCCATCGCCGCCGTGAAAGTCATTGGCGCCGATGTCGCGGGTTTCCGCCTTGCGGAAGTACGGTAGGCAGTCGAGATAGGACCAGTCTTCCAGTCCTGGGTTTTTCGCCCAGCCGTCGTAGTCCATCGCATTGCCACGGATGTAGCACATGCCGTTGATCAGCGACGAGCCACCCAGGCCCTTGCCACGGCCGCACTCCATGCGACGGTTGTTCATGTGCGGCTCTGGCTCGGTTTCGTATGCCCAGTTGTAGCGACGGCCTTGCAGCGGGAAGGCCAGCGCGGCCGGCATCTGGGTGCGGAAGTCGGCGCGGTAATCCGGGCCGCCCGCTTCGAGCAGCAGAACAGTGACGCCCGGGTCTTCGGTGAGACGGGCTGCCAGGGTGTTACCGGCCGAGCCTGCGCCGATGATGATGTAATCGAATTCTTGGGACATTGAAGATGCTCCCTCTTCAGAAAGTGGGCGGTCGAGAGAAGCAGGGGGGAGCAATAGGCATGCTCGACCCCTTGCACCCCATGCTAATGCGCCAGCCGAACTGGCCTCGGGACCTGTAGGAGTGAGCTTGCTCGCGATAGCGGCGGATCAGTCAGCAGAGATGCAAGATGTACCGACGCCTTCGCGAGCAAGCTCACTCCTACAATGATTGCGTTCGACTGTAGGAGTGAGGCGGGTCAGAACACCGAGGCGTAATCGCCCAGCTCGACCTGTACCGATTTGATCCGGGTGTACTGCGCCAACGAGCTGATGCCGTTTTCGCGGCCCACGCCCGACTGTTTGTAGCCGCCGACCGGCATCTTCGCGTCGGACTCGCCCCAGGCGTTGATCCAGCAGATACCGGCTTCGAGCTGATGAATCACGCGATGAGCGCGGTTCAGGTCTCGCGTCACGATGCCGGCGGCAAGGCCGAAATCGGTGTCGTTGGCGCGGCGAATCACTTCTTCCTCGGTGTCGTAGCTCAGAATGCTCATGACCGGGCCGAAGATTTCTTCTTTGACGATGGTCATGTCGTCGCGGCAATCGGTGAAAACGGTCGGGGCGACGAAGGCGCCGTTGCCGAACTCGCCCTCGGTCAGGCGATCGCCGCCGATCAACAGACGGGCGCCTTCTTCCTTGCCTTTGGCGATGTAGCCCAACACGCTTTCCATGTGCGCAAAGCTCACCAGTGGGCCAAAGTTGGTGTTGTCGTCCTGCGGGTTGCCGACGCGGATGCGCTTGACGCGTTCGATGATTTTGGCTTCGAAGGCGGACTTCAACGCGCTCGGCACGAAGACGCGGGTGCCGTTGGTGCAGACCTGACCCGAGCTGTAAAAGTTGGCCATCATCGCGATGTCGGCGGCGCGATCCAGATCGGCGTCCTCGAAAATGATCAGCGGCGATTTGCCGCCCAGCTCCATCGTCACTTCCTTGAGTGAGGAGCTGGAGGCGCTGGCCATCACTTTCTTGCCGGTATCGGTCCCGCCCGTGAACGAAATCTTCTCAATGCGCGGGTGCTCGGTCAGCCAGGTGCCGACTTCGCGGCCGCTGCCGGTCAGGACGTTGAAGACGCCGTCTGGAACGCCTGCTTCGGTGTAGATTTCGGCCAGTTTCAGGGTCGTGAGCGAGGTGACTTCGCTGGGTTTGAAGATCATTGCGTTACCGGCTGCCAGCGCAGGCGCGGATTTCCACAAGGCGATCTGGATTGGATAGTTCCACGCGCCGATGCCGACGGTCACGCCCAGTGGTTCGCGGCGGGTGTAGACGAACGAAGTGTCGCGCAGCGGAATCTGCTCACCTTCGATGGCCGGGATCAGACCGGCGTAGTACTCAAGCACGTCAGCGCCGGTAACGATGTCGACGTATTTGGTTTCGGAAATGGATTTGCCAGTGTCCAGGGTTTCCAGCGCGGCCAGTTCGTCGTTGCGCTCGCGCAGGATGTCAACGGCACGGCGCAGGATGCGCGAACGCTCCATGGCGGTCATGGCGGCCCAGATCTTCTGGCCTTTCTCGGCGCTGACCACAGCGCGCTCGACGTCGGCTTCGGTCGCGCGCTGAACCTTGGCAAGGACTTCGCCGTTGGCGGGGTTGATGGCTTCAAAGGTCGCGTCGCTGCTGGCGTCGACGTAACCACCGTCAATGTAGAGTTTTTGCAATTCGAAACGGGCCATAAAGTCCTCGCAGTTGTCTGTGATGGGCGTTGATCGGGTGCGCCGTGCGCAGTGCCGATCTCTATTCGGCGGCCTGCCGTCTATCAGGAGCAGCGCGCCGCTTTTGCCAGTTGCAAATCCATGTATTCGTAGGCGATCTGTTGCGCCTGTTCGGTATCGAACGCATCGCCCGACAGCGCGCCGCGCAGCCACAAACCGTCGATGAGCGCCGCCAGGCCGCGTGCTGCGGTGCGTGCGTCATCCAGTGGCAGGACGCGGCGGAACTGGCAGCACAGGTTTGAATACAGGCGGTGATCGTTGATCCGTTGCAAGCGGTGCAACGAAGGCGAATGCATGCTGGTTGCCCAGAAGGCGAGCCAGGTTTTCATTGCCGGTCCGTTGACCTGGCTGGCGTCGAAGTTGCCTTCGATGATCACCTTCAGATGAGCGCGAGGGCTGTCATCGGTCAGCGCCTGACGACGCTCGGCGACATTGATGATCAGCGCGTTCATCAGATGGCGCATGGTCGCTGCGATCAGGCCGTTTTTGTCCTGAAAGTAGTGACTGATGATGCCGTTGGAGACGCCCGCCAGCTTGGCGATCAGTGCAATGCTGGCGTCGCCCATGCCGACCTGATCGACCGCCGAAAGGGTGGCCTGAATCAGCTGTTGACGGCGTATGGGTTGCATACCGACCTTGGGCATCTGTGAGTCTCCTTGGCTCGCCGGGTGATCGTGAAGGACTGAAAAACGGCCTTCAGTCTAGTGCTTTTTAATTGAACGTTCAATCAACAAAAAACCATGGGCGTGCGGAAAGGTTGTGAATGGCAGCGTCTGCGAGGCCGAAGTCGATCATCTGTGCTGATCGTTCCCCACGCTCTGCGTGGGAATCCCGCCCCTGACGCTCCGCGTCATACCGTTGGACGCGGAGCGTCCCGAGATGCATTCCCACGCGGAGCGTGGGAACGATCAGATCAGATCTGCTAGAGGTATTGCGTTAAGCGTGTGTCGCGATCAACCGTGATTCTTGCCAAGCAACGCGTGGTACAGCTCGCTGTCGCCCAGGATGCCGACCAGCTGGTTGTTCTCTTGCAGCACCAGTTTGTTGCCGGTGTGGTAGCGGATCTGCAGCGCCTCGCGCATGCCGATGTCCGAATGCACGACCGTCGGTTTGCGGCCCAGGTTTTCCACGGACTGCCCCGGTTCCCAGCTTTGCAGATCAACAGCCGCGCCGTGCTGATGCAGGCCCTTGATGGTGTTGCCGTCGGCCAGGTCGATCCAGGAATCGTCGCCCGGATCCAGGCAGACCTGGGAGCCGTTGATGCGCGTGCAATCGTTGATCGGGCGCATCAGGCTGCGGCCGCACAGCACGTTGAGCGGGTTGGTGTGGGCCACGAACGTACGCACATATTCGTCCGCCGGGTTGAGCACGATTTCTTCCGGCACGCTGTACTGGATGATCCGGCCATCTTTCATGATCGCGATGCGCGTGCCGAGCTTGAGCGCTTCGTCCAGGTCGTGGCTCACGAACACGATGGTCTTGCTCAGTTTCTTCTGCAGTGCCAGCAGCTCGTCCTGCAGGCCTTGGCGGATCAACGGGTCGAGCGCGGAGAACGGCTCGTCCATCAGCAGAATGTCGGCGTCCATCGCCAGCGCACGGGCCAGACCGACGCGCTGCTGCATGCCGCCGGAGAGCTCGTCGGGCTTCTTGTTGCGCCATTGGGTCAGGCCGACCAGTTCGAGTTTCTCGTCAACCAGCTGGCGGCGTTCTTTCTCGGGACGGCCCTGCATTTCCAGACCGAAGCTGATGTTCTCGCGAACCGTCAGCCACGGCATCAGGGCGAACTTCTGGAACACCATGGCGATGCGCTTGGTGCGCATCATTTTCAGTTCGGCGGGTGTGCAGTTGGCGATGTTGATCTGTTTGCCTTCGTGCTCCACGAACAGCGAGCCGCGGCTGACGGTGTTCAAGCCGTTGATACAGCGCAGCAGACTGGATTTGCCTGACCCGGACAAGCCCATCAGCACGCAGATTTCGCCCTTGTTGATTTCCAGGCTGGCTTTTTCGACGCCAACGATCTGTCCGGTCTTCTTCAGGATTTCTGGCCGCGTCAGGCCCTGATCCAGCAGCTTGAGAGCCTCACGCGGGTCTTTGGAGAAGACGACGTCTACCTGGTCGAATTTGATGATGCTCATGCGTCGGCCCTCACTTTAGCGTCGGGTTGTTTGCAGATACGGTCGAGCATGATCGCCAGCAATACGATCGCAAGGCCTGCTTCGAAGCCCAGTGCGATATCAGCAGTGTTCAGTGCGTTGACCACAGGTTTGCCCAAGCCATCGGCGCCCACCAGTGCCGCAATCACCACCATCGACAACGACAGCATGATGCACTGAGTGATACCGGCCGCAATGCTGGGCATGGCGTGAGGCAGTTCGATTCGGGAAAGCAGTTGACGACGGGAGCAGCCGAAGGCTTTGCCGGCGTCGAGCAATTCCTGCGGTACGTCGCAGATGCCCAGATAGGTCAGACGGATCGGTGCGGCAATCGCGAACACCACCGTGGAAATCAGACCAGGAACCACACCGAGCCCGAAGAGGGTCAGGGTAGGGATCAGGTACACGAAAGTCGGGACAGTCTGCATCAGGTCCAGGATCGGGCGCATGCAGGTGTAAAACATCGGCTTGTGCGCGGCAACAATGCCCAGCGGCACACCGATGACCACGCAGACCAGGGTCGCGAACAGCACTTGCGCGAGGGTCTCCATGGTTTCCTGCCAATAACCCAGGTTCAGGATCAGCAGAAAGGAAATGACGACAAAGGCGGTCAGGCCCCATTTGCGCTGGATGTAATGGGCAAGCAGAGCTATCAGGCCGATCAGGACGAAGGGGTTGAACCAGGTCAGACCCGAGGTCAGTCCGTGGATCATGGTTTCCAGCGACGATGCGATGGCGTCGAACGTGCTGGCGCCATGTTGCGTCAGCCAGTCAACGAAGCCTGCAATGTACTGGCCTAGGGGGATTTTGTGATCAGTCAGCATGATATCGGTTGTCCGCGTGCGGGATGAAATGAGGACAACAGGCGGGCGTACCCGCCTGCGTGTCGAGTTACTTCGTCAGCTCGGCTTTTGCGGCCTCCAGGCCAGGTTTACCGTCCACTGTGGTCACACCTGCCAGCCAGGTGTCGAGTACTTGTGGGTTCTTCTTCAGCCATGCCTTGGCTGCGGCATCAGGCTTCATCTTGTCGTCCAGAATGTTGCCCATCAGGGAGCTTTCCATCGGCAAGGTGAAGGACAGATTCTTCAGCAGTTGGCCAACGTTGGCGCACTCGGTGGTGTAGCCCTTGCGCACGTTGGTGTAGACCGTCGCCTGGCCGAAGTTGGGGCCGAAGAAATCGTCGCCCCCGGTCAGGTACTGGATTTTGAACCGGGTGTTCATCGGGTGCGGTTCCCAGCCCAGGAACACGACGTCGGTGTTGCGTTTGGTGGCGCGGTCGACTTGCGACAGCATGCCCGCTTCGCTGGATTCCACGACCTTGAAGCCTGCGTCTTTCAAGCCGAAGGCATTCTTGTCGATCATGCTCTGGATCAGGCGGTTGCCGTCGTTGCCGGGCTCGATGCCGTAGATCTTGCCGTCGAGCTCTTTCTTGAATTTGACGATGTCGGCGAAATCGTGAAGGCCTTTGTCGTAGAGGGCTTGCGGAACGGCGAGGGTGTATTTGGCGTTTTCAAGGTTGGCGCGGACGGTTTCAACGGTGCCGGCATCGCGATAGGCCTTGATGTCGTTTTCCATGGTCGGCATCCAGTTGCCGAGGAAGATGTCCATGTTCTTGCCATCGGCCAGCGACTTGTAGGTCACGGGCACGGAAATCATGGTGGTTTTGGTCTTGTAACCCAGCGACTGCAGCACCACGCTGGTGACAGCGGTCGTCGCAGTGATATCGGTCCAGCCTACGTCAGAAAAATTGACCATCTTGCAAGCGGCGGGCTCTGCGGCCTGAGCCAGAACGGGCAGACTCAGCACAACGCCCAGCAACAGCTTTTGTGAACCTTTCATGGTTGGACTCCTTAGGTGTTTTCTTCTCGTCATCAGCCGAGGCTGACGCGTTTTCTGGTGTCGGCGAGTCAAGGGGGAAAACAGCTCTATCACTGCGTCTGGCGATTGAGTCGTTAACGATCATGTAACAGGGAAAAACAAACGCCTACAGGGTGCGTCGTAACCAGTACATAGGGGGTCGTATCCAGTGTCAGTGACGTCGCTTACAGATTTTTTCCCCGTCCGCCGACCGGTTTTCGAGTGTCTATGCGGCAAAAAGTGTCGAAAACAGTGAGGCTTCTTTCTGGCGAGTCGGCTCCTGCGCGCGCATGTGCAGCGGCGACGTTCGTGGACATGAGTGAGTCGGTGTGAGACGCCGCCCTTCGAGATAAAAGGCTGATGATGCCGCCATCTCGACGGATGACAGCTTCAGCGTAGCAGTTCCGTCGCCGGCCGCGCGGCGCGCCGGGAACCCTGTTTTGCGGAGGTTTGCGGTTAATGGCTATCAGCGTTTTCGACCTGTTCAAGATCGGTATCGGCCCCTCCAGTTCTCATACCGTGGGGCCAATGCGTGCAGCGGCGTTATTCGTGCAAGGGCTGCGCGAGCGTGGCCAGCTGGCGTCGGTCACGCGCATCGAAGTGCAGTTGTATGGCTCGTTGTCGGCAACCGGCGTCGGTCACGGCAGCGACAACGCAGTGATCATGGGACTGATGGGCGAGTGGCCTGACGCAATCGATCCATCGCAGATCGGCCAGCGCATCGCAGAGCTGCGCGAAACAGACACGCTGATGCTCAACGGCGATCATCCGGTCGCCTTCGTGTGGCAGCGCGACATGTTGCTGCTCGACGAAAACCTGCCGTATCACCCCAACGCCATGACGCTAATTGCATTCGATGCACGTGGCGAGGCGTTTCGCGACACGTATTACTCGGTCGGCGGAGGATTTGTCGTTGACGAGGCGCAGGCCGCCAGTGGCATTCTCGATGCCGACAACACGGTACTGCCTTACGATTTTTCCAGCGCTGATGAGCTGCTGATGCTGTGCGAGACAAATAATCTGCGCGTGTCGGAATTGATGATGGCCAACGAAAAGGTCTGGCGCAATGAAGAGGAGATCCGCGCCGGCCTGATGCGCTTGTGGAAGGCCATGCAGGATTGCGTCGAGCATGGCCTGAAAGAAGAGGGCATCTTGCCAGGCGGGCTGAATGTACGCCGTCGAGCGGCGCGTCTGCATCGCAGCCTTCAAGAACTCAATAAACCCAATGTCATTGGCTCGACGTTGAGCGCAATGGAGTGGGTCAACCTGTTCGCCCTGGCGGTCAACGAAGAAAACGCCGCAGGCGGGCGCATGGTGACGGCGCCCACCAACGGCGCAGCGGGGATCATTCCTGCCGTGCTGCATTACTTCGTGAAGTTCAGTGATGAAGTCAGTGAAGCGAACGTGGTGGATTACTTCCTCGGCGCGGCGGCGATCGGCATTCTCTGCAAAAAGAACGCCTCCATTTCCGGGGCTGAAGTCGGCTGTCAGGGCGAGGTCGGCTCGGCATGCGCCATGGCAGCCGCGGGGCTGGCGGATATCCTCGGGGCCACTCCCGAGCAACTGTGCAACGCCGCCGAGATCGGTCTGGAACACAACCTTGGCCTGACCTGCGATCCGGTCGGCGGTCTGGTTCAGGTGCCCTGTATCGAACGCAACGCGATTGCTGCCGTGAAAGCCATCAACGCTGCGCAGATGGCGTTACGCGGGGATGGTAAACACTTCATCTCCCTGGATCGCGTCATCCGCACCATGCGCGACACCGGCGCGGACATGCACGACAAATACAAAGAGACTTCGCGCGGCGGATTGGCGGTCAGTGCGGTTGAATGTTGAGGCGTTGACTCGGCGGCACCTGATCTGACGCCTTCGTGAGCAAGCTCACTCCCACAGGGTTTGCGTCGTAGGCAGCGATGACTGGCAACGGCCAACCCATGGGAGTGAGCCAACTGTCTTTAATCCCCTCTTGATCAGCGGAGTAATACCCGATGCCTTCCCGGCTGAAGCCGGTCCTACGAAAAACTTGCAGCGTCTGTAGGACCGGCTTCAGCCGGGAAAAGGCCGGTGTATGCGGTGGAGATGCAGCGTCTGGAAATCAGACTTCGTCAGATGGCGGCCCCGAGCATGCGCGCTGCCACAGGGGATTTTGGTGTTTTGGCGAGCGGCGTCACGCCGCGTGATAGCTGGGAGTGAGCCTGCTCACCAAGGGCTCGTGCCCGTCGTTGATCATGGGGGCGGAACATCCTCGCAACACGGCGCTGCTCGCTTTTCGCTCACGTTTCGATCCCGCCGCTACCTTTTGGCGCGGAGGCCGCCGGACATGGCGCAAAGCCATGCCACACCGGCGTTATCCGCTGCGCCGCCTGTCACCTGTGCATGCGGTGACACTCCAGCTCGTGCTGGCATTTGGGCACTTCACAAAAGTGCTACTGAATTGCTCAGCCCGCCCACTGTTTACAAGGCCTTGCGTTCAGCAGGTCGCTAATCGAACGCTCATGTCGCTCCCGAATAGACGCATCGCGACGTCGCAATCAGGGTTTATTGAATGCGCATTCAAGTTTAGGCATGGCATTTGCGTTGCAATAACAAAGCTCTCCACTGATGAGAGCAAACAACAAGAGCCTCTTCTTGGGGCCATCAACCGCTTTTCGTGTGAGGAGATACCGTGATGACTTCGTTCAACTCCGGGGCACAACCCCAGAACCGTGCGCCTCAATCCATCGGCTTTTTGCTGCTGGACAATTTCACACTCATTTCCCTTGCATCAGCGGTTGAGCCACTGCGTATGGCTAACCAGCTTTCTGGCCGTGAGCTGTATCGCTGGACCACACTGAGCGTCGACGGCGGCCAGGTCTGGGCCAGCGACGGCCTGCAAATCACCCCTGACGCGGCCATGCACAAGGCGCCGGTGCTCGACACCGTGATCGTCTGCGGCGGCGTCGGCATTCAGCGCACGGTCACGCGCGAACATGTGAGCTGGCTGCAGAGTCAGGCGCGTCAATCCCGCCGCCTTGGCGCCGTTTGCACCGGCAGCTGGGCACTGGCCTGCGCGGGCCTGCTCGATGGTTTCGATTGCAGCGTGCACTGGGAATGTCTGGCCGCGATGCAGGAAGCTTTCCCGCGCGTTGCCATGAGCACTCGCCTGTTCACCCTTGATCGCAACCGCTTCACCAGTTCGGGCGGCACGGCGCCGCTGGACATGATGCTGCACCTGATCAGCCGCGATCACGGGCGTGAACTGTCCGCTGCAATCTCGGAAATGTTCGTCTACGAGCGTATCCGTAATGAGCAGGATCATCAGCGCGTGCCGCTCAAACACATGCTCGGCACTAATCAGCCGAAGCTTCAGGAGATCGTCGCCCTGATGGAGGCGAACCTTGAGGAGCCGATCGACCTCGACGAACTCGCGGTGTATGTCTCGGTGTCCAGGCGTCAGCTGGAAAGGCTGTTCCAGAAATACCTGCACTGTTCGCCGTCACGCTATTACCTCAAGCTGCGCCTGATCCGTGCGCGTCAGTTGCTCAAACAGACGCCGATGTCGATCATCGAAGTGGCGTCGGTCTGCGGCTTCGTTTCGACGCCGCACTTCTCCAAGTGCTACCGCGAATATTTCGGCATTCCACCGCGTGACGAACGCGTCGGCTCCAACACGGCACAGCAAGTGGCGATGATGCCGATTCCGCAAGCGATGGTGCTCGCGCCGCTGTCGGGCCCGCTGTCTGCGCTGAGCCAGGCGCGTAATGAGTCGACGTTTGCGAGTGTGAGGTTGTAACAGGCTCACGCATTATGTGCGTGCTGTAGGAGCGCGCTTGTAGTGGTCCAGTTTTTTTGGACCATTATGTAGGAGTCTAGGCCGCCAGCTTTTCGAAAATCGCTGGCGGCAGGTTGTTCGATGCAGAGTGACAGCGTCGATGGTTGTAATGGGCGATGAAGTCCATCACGTCGCGCTCTGCCTCGAAGTGATTGGTGTAACCGTTTTCGGGTGACCAGTCGTGCTTCTGCGATCTGAAATAGCGCTCCACAACCGCGTTGCCCCAACAATTTCCACGTCGGCTCATGCTCTGCACGATCTGTTTTTCAGCCAGATAATTCACGAAACGATCCGCGGTGTACTGGCATCCCTGGTCCGAGTGGAACACCAGCTCGGTTCCCGGTCTGCGCAGTCCCACCGCGAGCTTCAAGGCCTGCAACGAGAGTTCGGTATCGGCCGTTCTTGAAAACGCCCAGCCCACAATT
>NZ_JARVSK010000031.1:0-97787 GCF_030209235.1 Pseudomonas sp. efr-133-TYG-103a | reverse complement strand
ACAGTCAGAAGCCAGCTTTAGGTCCCACCCACCCCTTCGAGTCCTACCATACAAGTGAGCTTGCTCGCGATGCCTGATTTCCAGACACCACATCTCCACAGCATGCACAGGCCTCTTCCCGGCTGAAGCCGGTCCTACAGATGCTGCAGGCTTTTCGTAGGACCGGCTTTAGCCGGGAAAGCGTCGGGCGTCACGCTTTTGATCGAGGGGGCTTTAAAGACAGTTGGCTCACTTCCACCGGGGTTTGGAGCGCAGCGAAGTCTTCAGGCCAACCCCAATCCTGTAGGAGCGCGCTTGCCCGCGAAGACTGCATTCCAACCGCCGCATGCCTACCAGATGTACCGCAAAAAACACGCGCTGTTCATGCTGGACGTGTCGCCAACGCCTGCGCCACTTCCGCGAGAATCGCCGGATCGTCGATGGTGGCCGGGATCGTGTAAGCCTCTCCATCGGCGATCTTGCGCAATACGGCGCGCAGCGTCTTGCCGGAACGGGTCTTGGGCAAGCGCTTGACGACAATCACCCGGTTGAAACAGGCCAACGCGCCGATCCGTTCGCGGACCCGGGCCACCAGTTCCTGCTGCACCTGGGCCGGGCTCTGGTCGACGCCATCCTTGAGCACCACCAGCGCCAGCGGCACCTGTCCCTTGATCTCGTCGTGCACACCGATGACCGCACTCTCCGCGACCGCCGGATGCTGGCCGGCCAGGTCCTCCATCTCGCCGGTCGACAGCCGATGCCCCGACACGTTGATCACATCATCGGTGCGCCCCATGATGTAAACGAACCCCTGCTCGTCGACATACCCGCCGTCACCGGTGTTGTAGTAGCCGGGGAACGCCTGCAAGTAAGCGCTCAAGTAGCGCGGATGGTCGTTCCACAACGTCTGGCTGCAGCCCGGCGGCAGCGGCAACGCGATGACGATCGAGCCCTGCTCGCCCGGCCCGAGCAGCTTGCCGTCCTCGTCCATGACCCGGACCGCATAGCCTGGGACCGGGCGATTGCTGGAGCCCGGCGCAGGCCGATGCCCTTGCAGACCCAGGCACGGCGCGGTCACCGGCCAGCCGGTTTCGGTCTGCCACCAATGGTCGAGCACCGGCTTGCCGCTCAGGCCCTCGAGCCATTCGTGGGTACTGGAATCGAGCTTCTCGCCGGCCAGGAACAACTGCCTGATGCTGCCCAGATCGCGAGACGTGAGGTGATGGCCCTGGGGATCCTCCTTGCGAATGGCGCGCATCGCGGTCGGCGCACAGAACAGCGCGTTGACCCGGTACTGCTCGATGATGCGCCAGTACGCGCCGGCGTCCGGCGTCCGAATCGGCTTGCCTTCGTAGAACACCGTAGTGCAGCCCGACATCAGCGGCGCGTAGACAATCAGCGTATGCCCCACCACCCAGCCGACATCGGAAATCCCCCACCAGACGTCCCCCGCGCTCATGCCGTACACCACACCCATGGTGTAGAGCATCGCCACCGCATGCCCGCCGTTTTCCCGCACGATGCCTTTGGGTTTGCCGGTGGTGCCTGAGGTGTAAAGGATGTACAGCGGATCGAGGCTGTTGACCGCCACCGGCTCCACCGGCGCAATGCCTTCCAGCGCCTGACGCCAGTCCAGATCGCGGCCCGGCAGCAGATCACCAGGCGCTTGCGGGCGTTGCCAGAGCAGCACGTGCTCCGGGCTGAACGCGGCCAGCGTGAGCGCTTTGTCCACCAGCGGTTTGTAGGCAATCACCCGATCGAACTCCAGCCCGCACGAGGCCGTCAGCAGCAGCCGGGGCTTGAGGTCGTCGATACGCAGCGCCAGCTCGTGGGGCGCGAACCCGCCGAACACCACCGAATGAACCGCACCGATTCGCGCACAGGCCAGCATGGCCATGGCCGCCTGAGGAATCATCGGCATGTAGATAATGACGCCGTCGCCCTTTTCCACGCCAAGCGTGCGTAACAGGCCGGCCAGCCGCGCCACTTCGTCGCGCAGCTCATTGAAGGTGTAAGTCGCCTGTTGACCGGTCACCGGCGAATCGTAGATCAACGCCCGTTGCTCGCCCCGGCCCAGCTCGATCTGCCGGTCCAGCGCCAGGTAACAGGTGTTCAGCTCACCGTCGGCGAACCAGCGATGGGTGCCGTCCGGCAGCGCTTCGAGTGTCTGCTGCGGTGCTCGGTACCACGCCACCTGGCGCGCCTGCTCGGCCCAGTAGGCCTGCGGATCGGCAATGGATTGCGGGTGATGATGGGTGTACGCGGCGCCCGAAGGCTCGGCATTGCGGTCATTCATCCTTGGATCCCTGTGATTGTTCTTATGAGGGCTGGCAACACAGGATTGAAACTAGCAGAACCTGCGGCGCCTGCCATGGCGCCGGTTTCCCCTGTAGACCGTCACACCGCCCTGGCGCCTTCCCGGCGTTGCAACAGCAGGCCGCCCAGCGCCAGCAGCGCCAGCGCCACCACGACCGTGCCGTAGACATTGGTGGTGCTGACCAGACCCAGGTGCTTGATCGACACCCCGGCGACCAGCGCCGGCACGCAGAAGGCCAGGTAGCTCAGGGCAAGAAACGCCGACATCAACCCGGCGCGCTGATGCGCATGAGCCAATGGCAGCAGCAGGCGCAACGCGCCCAAAAAACTCGCTCCGAAGCCGATCCCGGCGACCACGGCGCCCGCGAAGAACAGCCACAGCCAGCCCAGATTGACCGCCGCCAGAATCACCGAAACGCCAGCGGCGAGAAAACTGCAGCCCACCAGCAGCGCCAGGCGCGGGGCGCGCAGCCTCAGGTTCATGATCGAAATGGCCCCACTGATGGTCAGCGCCGCGACCGCCAGTCCGCCATTGAGCACCGACGTGGCGCCGGTGGCGGCAGTCAGCAACGACGGCGCCAGGGACAGGAAGAAGCCGCCCAGCGCCCATGCCGCGATATCGGCAGGCAGCACCAGTAACAACGTGCCGCGAGCCTGCGGCGGGACATACAGCGTCGGCTTCAGGGTTTTCAGCACACCGGGCTGCGGCGTGACCGTTTCGCCCACGCGCAGCAGGTACAACGCCTGCAAGACGAACGCCGCCAGCAACAGCAGATACGCCAGTGTCAGCGGCATGGGTGCATATTCGACCAGGGCACTGGTGCCCAGCGCGCCCAGGGCCATGCCGAACATCGGCGCGATGCTGTTGATCAACGGGCCCTGATTCTGATCGGTGTCGAGCATGGCCGCGCCCAACGCGCTGGTAGCGATCGCCGTGGCAATGCCCTGCAGCATGCGCGCAGCGATCAGCCAGGTGACGTCACTGGCCCCGATGAACAGCAGCATTGAGAGGATTTCCAGCAGCAACGACACGAAGATGACCGGACGCCGTCCCAGATAATCCGACAATGACCCAAAGATCAGCAGCGTCGCCAGCAAGCTCAGCGCGTAGACCGCAAAGATGACCGTCAGTTGGACCGGCGAAAAGCCCCACGCCTGCTGGTACAGATGATAGAGCGGCGTCGGTGCGCTGGACGCGGCGAAAAAGCACAGCATCACCAGCGCAAAGTACCCAAGGTGACTCGACTTCCGACCATCGACTTGCGGGTTCTGCAAAGAATCAGACACGAGTACACTCTCCCGAAATAGCACGCCACAAAAGCAAAGATTTAGCTTTACGGAGTGTGCGAGCAGAATCCGCTTAAAGCAAATACTTTGTGTTAAGGTCCGCTCCATGGCTATCAAAGAAGGCATTCGTACTGGCGGGCGCAGCGCGCGGGTACAGAAATCAATCTATTCGGCAGTGCGCGACCTGCTCGATGAACAGGAGCGCTCGGCCCTGAGCGTGCCGATGATCGCGGCCCGCGCAGGCGTGACGCCGTCGACCATCTACCGTCGCTGGGGCGATCTGACCGCCCTGCTCGCCGACGCCGCCGTCGAACGCCTGCGCCCTGACGAGCCGGTGGACTGCGGCAACCTGCGCGACGACCTGCGCACCTGGGTCGAGGTGTACCTGGAAGAAACCAATTCCGCCCCCGGACGCGAGATGATGCGTGACGTGGTCGCCAGCAGCGCCACGCTGTGCTCGGGCAAGTGCCTGAACATCGTCCGCGACCAGTTGCAGATCATCATCGATCGGGCCCGCGAGCGTGGTGAACGCAGCCCGTCGGCCGACGAACTGGTGGACGCCGTCGTGGCGCCGATGGTCTACCGTATTCTCTACGCCGAGTCAGCGCCCAGCCTTGAGCGCATGCACCAGTTGCTGGATCGCTGCCTGGGCTGAGCCAGCCCTGATGCCCGATCGACCGATCGCCCATGAGTCGGGCCAACTGGTTATCATGGCGGCTCATCGATCACAGGTACTTCGCGTCCCATGCACACTCTTGCAGACCTGCGCGCCGGCGCGCTGAAAGGCGTGACCCGGCTGGACCTCAGTTGCGGCCTCAGCGAGTTTCCCGACGAGATCTTCAGCCTCGCCGACACGCTTGAGGTGTTGAACCTGTCCGGCAATCGCCTGAGCGCGTTGCCAGCGGATCTGCACCGGCTCAAGCACCTGAAAATCCTGTTCTGCTCCGACAACCCGTTCACCGAATTGCCGCCATCGCTGGGGCAATGCCAGCAGCTGTTTTTCGTCGGCTTCAAGGCCTGTCAGATCACCCGCGTTTCACCTGACGCACTGCCGCCCCGCCTGCGCTCGCTGGTCCTGACGGGAAACCTGATCGAGTCGTTACCGGAAGAACTGGGTCAGTGCCAGCACCTGCAGAAGCTCATGCTTGCCGGCAACCGCTTGCGTTCCCTGCCGCAATCCCTTGCGGCGTGTCACCGCCTGGAACTGCTGCGCATCGCCTCCAACCAGCTCCGTCGACTGCCTGACTGGCTGGCCACATTGCCGGCGCTGGCGTGGCTGGCGTTCTCCGGCAACCCGCTGAACGACGTGCACACTGAAGAGCCCATCCGACAGATCACGTGGCAGCACCTGACGCTGGGGCAGGTACTGGGAGAAGGCGCGTCGGGAATCATTCATCAGGCGCAATGGCTTGAAGACGATGTGACGGTTGACGTGGCGGTCAAGCTGTACAAAGGCGAACTCACCAGCGACGGCTCACCGTTGAACGAAATGGCGGCCTGCATCGCCGCCGGTCAGCACGCGGGCCTGATACCGGTGCTGGGTCAGCTCTATGCGCATCCGCAAAACGCCCGCGGGCTGGTGATGGCGCTGATCTCCCCGCGCTTCGTTACCCTCGCCCGGCCACCCAGCCTGGAATCCTGCACGCGGGACGTCTACAACGGCACGCGCCTGTCCTTGAACACCCTTCTGCGCATGGCCAGCGACATCGCGTCGGCCTGCCGTCACCTGCATGCCCGCGGCATCAATCACGGCGATCTGTACGCGCACAACATTCTCTGGGACGAAAGCGGCAACAGCCTGCTCGGCGATTTCGGCGCGGCCGCGTTTTATCCGGACGAAGAAACCGGCCAGTGGCTGGAGCGCATCGAGGTTCGGGCGTTCGGGATTTTGCTGGGGGAATTGCTGGCGATCTGCAACGCGAGCGAGGGTGAAACGTCCTCACTGCGCGCACTGTATACGCGCTGTGTGCAGGCCAGTCTGAAGGACCGGCCGACCTTCGCGGCCATTGACGACGCCTTGCGTCAGTAACCGTACGTGCGCAGGAGCGTCGATGAGCGGCTCCGGCGCACGGTCGAGGCAGCCTCAGCCAGCCAGACCGACGTAAACGTTCTGCACGTCGTCGTGGCTGTCGATGGCTTCAAGGAAGGCTTCGACTTCGGCCATCTGCTCGTCGTTCAGGCCTTCGACCGGGTTCTTCGGACGATAACCGATCTTCGCTGACTCAACGGTAAAGCCGAACTCAGGCAGCGCCTTGCAGACGGCGTCCAGGTCGGTAGGCTCGGTGTAGAACAGGGTCACGCCTTCGTCACCGGCTTCGACATCCTGGGCGCCTGCTTCGATGGCGGCTTCTTCCGGATCGGTCTTGCCATCACCTGCGGCTTCAATCATGCCCAGGTGATCGAAATCCCACGTGATGGAGCCGGCAGCACCCATCTGGCCCTTGCGGAACAGCACACGGATCTCGGCGACGGTGCGGTTCACGTTGTCGGTCAGGCACTCGACGATCAATGGGACCTTGTGCGGCGCGAAGCCTTCGTAGGTGACTTTCTCGAAGTGCACGTGCTCGCCCAGCAGGCCCGCGCCTTTCTTGATGGCGCGTTCGAGGGTTTCACGCGGCATGGAGGCTTTCTTCGCCTGCTCGACCACCAGACGCAGGCGGGCGTTCATGTCGGGATCAGCGCCGGAACGCGCGGCAATCATGATTTCCTTGGACAGCTTGCCAAAAATACGCCCTTTGGCGTTGGCTGCCGCTTCTTTGTGTTTGACCTTCCACTGTGCGCCCATGATTGCTCTCTGTTCCGATGGCGGTAGACCGACAATGCCCGCCCGGCGTGGGGCGCCGGGGCGGATGACGATAAACGCTGAAAAATGGTGACCGATGATGACACGCCGAGGCAGAACCGTGGCGCCCGGCGCATTTTATACGCGATAGCGCCAGATGAAACCCCTGTCACGCTGCCGCCGATCAAACCAGAGTCGATAAGTTTCGCGGAAAATGCCGCTGCACTGCTGCAGATAATCAAGCGCGAGCTGTAGTCCGCTTCTGAAAATTCGGCAGTCGCGCTTTTCCCGGGCCGCTTTCCGTACCCTCAGCGCCTTCGTTTTTCAAGGTGGACACGCAGATGGGCAACGCCCTGCACGTGACAATGACGCTGACGGTCAGCGATAGCGCCGATGGCTGGCAGGTCATCGGCATCAATGGCCGCGACAGGCTCAACGGTCTGTTTCGCTTCGACATCGACCTGCTCAGCGCCGATCCTGCGCTCGACTGTCACGCACTGCTGCAGCGTCACGCCTGTCTGGCATTCGGCCCTGATGCCGGGCAACAGCAGCGCGTCCATGGCCTGATCTCAAGTGCCGAACGACTGCATCGCGGCGCCAGGCTCAGCTTGTATCGCCTGCGCCTGATGCCTGCGTTACTGCGCCTGGGCACGCGACGCGAACCTTGTGCGTTCAACGGCTTGAGCGTGCCGCAGATCATCACGCGGCTGTTGAGCGGGCACGCATTATCGGGGATGACAGTCGGCCTGAACGACCTGACCGGCGTCTATCCAGCCCGTGAACATTGCATTCAGTACGGTGAAACCGACCTGCATCTGCTGCAGCGTCTGTGCGAGGAGGAAGGCATCGGCTTCTGTGTCGAGCATCGCGCAGATGGCCATGTGCTGAGGTTTTCCGACGATCCGGCCGGGTTTGCCGAATGGCCAACGGCAATCAATGTGTCGCATATGGCTGAACAATTCTCGCTGCAGCGCTGCATCAGTGACCACGCCAGTGAGTCGCAAGGCACGTTCGGCCCTGAAGTATCCGGAGGCCGCGCGGCAAACCCGTCGCTTCCTAACTATCGCGTGCTGGACGACGCAGCGCGACATCAATGGCAGCGCGCTGGGCGGGAGCTGGAGCGGCTGCGCTGCGATCGGCGTCGGGTGACCGGAAGCAGCGCATCGCCCTGCTTGCTCAGTGGCCGGGTCGTACGCATCGAGGGTCAGCCCGAATCGCAATTCAACGATCAATGGCTGATCACCTCAGTACATCATGTGGGCAAGCAGCTCACCCCATTGGTGGGTTGCCCCACCGACGACGTCATCCAGATCCTGAAATTGACCGGTTCCCGACCGCCCACCAGCGTCTGCGCGCCTGCCAATCAACGTGCGTGGTACGCCAATGCGTTCGACGCCATCCCATGGGCGATGCCCTTTCGTCCGGCGCACCGACATTTGAAACCCTGCCTCGACGGCCATCTGTGGGCAACCCAGACCCGCGAGGCGCCCGACCGACAAGGCCGGGTTTACATACGCTACGACTGGCAAACCCGGGACAGTGGTGACAGCCTCGCGCGCGTGCGCAGCAGCGTGCCGCTTTCTCCAGCCGGCACACGCCTGCGCATCACCTTCTTCGGCGGCGATACCGACCAACCGCTGGTCAGCGGCGTGGCAATGGAGCCATCGTCGGACGGCGCCACCGACCTGCAACTGCGTGTCGACGGCGCCGTCATCCATCAGCCCCCGCGCGCCATCGAGTTGCACGCCCAGCAGCGCCTGCGCATCGACGGTGAAGCGGCCCTGTCGATCAAAGGCACCCACGGGGTGATTCGCCTCGATCACGCCGGCATTCATTACTCGCCGGCCGCCGATGAGTCATCAGGCAAGACTGGGCAATTGCCCTAAGAAACGTCAGCGGTGCTTGAAGTCCGGTTCGCGTTTTTCGATGAACGCAGCCATGCCTTCTTTCTGATCGTCAGTGGCGAAGGCCGCGTGGAACACTCGCCGTTCGAAGCGAATGCCCTCCGCCAGGCTGACCTCGAAGGCGCGGTTCACGCTTTCCTTGACCATCATGGCGACCGGCATCGACTTGGCCGCAATCCCGGCGGCGACCTTCAATGCCTCTTCCAGCAGTTGTTCCTGTGGGATCACTCGCGCCACCAGCCCGGAGCGTTCGGCTTCCGTCGCGTCGATCATGCGACCGGTCAGGCACATTTCCATCGCCTTGGCCTTGCCCACAGCACGGGTCAGGCGCTGAGTGCCGCCCATTCCCGGCAAAACGCCGAGCTTGATTTCCGGCTGACCGAAGCGCGCGTTGTCCGCGGCCAAAATGAAATCGCACATCAGCGCCAGCTCACAGCCACCTCCCAAGGCAAAACCGGAGACCGCCGCAATGATCGGCTTGCGCCGGCTGGCGACCCGATCGCTGTCGCTGAACAGGTCATCCAGGTAGATCTGCGGGTATCTCAGCTCTGCCATCTCTTTGATGTCAGCCCCGGCGGCGAACGCTTTGGCAGATCCGGTGAGGACGATGCAGCCGATGTCCCGGTTGCTTTCCAGCTCATCCAACGCATGGTTGAGCTCGCTGATCAGCTGCGCATTCAACGCATTCAGCGCCTGTGGACGGTTCAATGTCAGCAACGCGACCCGACCTTTGACTTCTTTTAGAATTGTCTCGTAAGCCATTGTTTTATAACCCGTTAAACTAATAGTGATGCTAACTAGAAACAACGTCACCTGACATTAAGAATTCTATTCAAGCTATTGAATTTCATATTAATTCAGTTCTATAGCCATGGCCGTCGCTTCACCGCCGCCAATGCAGATTGCCGCGACCCCACGTTGCAGGCCGCGTTGCCTGAGCGCCGAAAGAAGCGTCACGATGATTCTCGCGCCGGACGCGCCGATGGGATGGCCCAGCGCACAGGCCCCGCCATGCACGTTGACCTTTTCATGGGACAGTTCGAGCTTGCTCATGGTGACCAGTGCGACCACCGCGAAGGCCTCATTGATTTCGAACAGATCGACCTCATCCAGCGACCAGCCTGTCTTGCTCATCAGCGCTTCGATTGCGCCGACGGGCGCCGTGGGAAACAGCCCCGGCTGATTGGCGTAGGCGGCGTGGCCGCGAATGGTTGCCAGCGGCGTCAGTCCCCGGCGTTTCGCTTCGGACTGCAGCATCAGGGTTAGCGCCGCCGCGCCATCGGAGATCGAGCTGGAATTGGCCGCCGTGACCGTGCCGCCTTCGCGAAACGCAGGCTTGAGCCCGGCGATCTTGTCCAGCCGCGCTTTGGGCGGCTGTTCGTCGTGGCGCACGACTTTCTGTTCTTTGCCGACCGTCACGTGCAGCGCGACGATCTCGGCGTCGAAGTGGCCGCGTTTGATGGCCTCCTGAGCACGGGTCAGCGACGCGAGGGCGAAGGCGTCCTGCGCCTCCCGGCTGAAGCCCTCGAACGCCGCGCACTCCTCAGCAAAGGTGCCCATCAGGCGGCCGCGCTCGTAGGCATCTTCCAGGCCGTCGAGAAACATGTGGTCTATGACCTGAGCGTGGCCCATGCGATAACCGTTGCGCGCCTTGTCCAGCAGATACGGCGCATTGGACATGCTTTCCATGCCACCGGCGACAATGATGTCAGCGCTACCGGCAAGCAGCATGTCATGGGCCATGATCGCCGCCTGCATGCCGGAGCCGCACATCTTGTTGAGCGTCGTGCAGCGCGTGCCGTTGCTCAGACCGGCGCCCAGCGCCGCCTGGCGTGCGGGGGCCTGACCCAGCCCCGCTGACAGCACGCAACCGAACAGCACTTCGTCGATATCAGTCTGCGCAAGCCCGGCGCGTTCGACCGCGGCGCCGATGGCCGCCGAGCCCAGTTGCGGCGCCGTCAGGCTTTTCAGGTCGCCCTGAAAGCCGCCCATGGGCGTGCGCGCGGCGCTGACGATGACAACCGGGTCGTCGTGGTGCATCTGGCGTTTGTTCAATGACATGATCGGTGCCTCCTCGATTTAGCGAGCAGCCATGCGCAAGGCGCCATCCAGACGGATGACTTCGCCGTTGAGCATGCTGTTTTCGATGATGTGCCGCGCCAGTGCCGCGTATTCCTCAGGCTTGCCCAGCCGAGGCGGGAATGGGACGCCGGCGCTGAGGCTCTCGCGTACTTGCGGCGTCATGCCCGCCATCATGGGCGTCTCGAAGATGCCCGGCGCGATGGTCATGACGCGAATGCCGAAGCGCGCCAGCTCCCGCGCGGCGGGCAGTGTGAGACTGACAATGGCGCCCTTGGACGCCGCATAGGCCGCCTGACCGATCTGGCCGTCATAGGCGGCGATCGACGCAGTATTGATGATCACCCCGCGTTCGCCGCCTTGGTCCGGCTCGCCTTCGGCCATCACCGCAGCGGCAAGGCGCATCAGGTTGAAACTGCCGATGAGGTTGACGTTGATAACCTGGCTGAAGCTCGACAACCCGTGAGGGCCTTCTTTGCCGAGGATTTTTTGCGCACCGACGATGCCCGCGCAGTTGATGACGCCCTGCACGCGACCGAACTCGGCCAACGTTTGATCGAGCGCGGCCTTTACGGCCTCTTCCCGGGTGATGTCGGTGACGCATGCACGCGCATCAGCACCCAGTGCGTGCAGCTGCGTCTGAAGGGCCTCGGCGTTGACGTCCAGCAACATGACCTTCGCGCCCGCGTCGATCAGCATCCGCGCAGTCGCAGCGCCCAGCCCGGAGGCACCGCCACTGACCAGAAATACCTTGCCTTGGATCTGCATGATGGTGTCGTCCTTACACTTTTATTGTTCGAGTGACGAAATACTCTGCCCTGGCGACCGGATGAGCAATAGTCAAAGCGCGCATCGACAGTGGCGCTTTTAGCCAGTGAGCGCACTCCTCGCGCAGCGCCGCTTTGAACAATGTGTCAGGTCTTGCGTTGCAGCACGGCCTCTCCGGCTTGCGGGGACAGTCGCAGGTTGTCCAGCAACGCCAGTGCCGCAATGAGCGCCACCCAGATGAAGGTCAGCTGAAAATCCGCCGTCACGGCCTGCCCTTCGTTGCCGTGCAGGTACATCGAGCCGCGCAGCAACAGGGCGGCGATGGCCACGCCCAGGCCCATGCTGAGCTGGAAAAACATGCTGAACAGGGTCGACGCGTGACTCATCTGCGCCTTGGGGACATCCGCGAAACCCAGCGTGTTGAACGCAGTGAACTGCATCGAGCGAGACAGCCCGCCGATGAACAGGATCAACAGAATGAGTGGCCCGCTCATGGCCTTATCGAGCAAAGCGCAGGCGGCAATGGCGCCGATGCCGATCAGGCCGTTGACCATCAGCACCTGGCGGAAACCCCAGCGCTGCATGATGGCGCTGGTGAACGGCTTCATCGCCAGGTTGCCGGCAAACACGCCCAGCACCAGCAGCCCTGCATCGAAGGCTGACAGCCCGAACCCCACCTGAAACATCAGCGGCAGCAGAAACGGCAGCGTGCTGATGGCAATCCGGAAAGCCGAGCCTCCCAGCAGACTGACGCTGAAGGTGCGAATCGTGATCACCCCGACGTTCAACAACGGTTGCGCATGCCTGCGCATGTGCAGCCACGCCGCCACGCCGCATAACAGGCCGACGCCGGTCACCAGCAGTCCCGACCATTGGCTGGCGCGCCCCTGGCCAAGCATTTCCATGCCATACAGGATCGCTGTGCAGGCAACGCCGACGAGCACAAAGCCCGGTAAATCGAAGGGCCGCGAGCTGACTTCGTTGCGGCGCGGAATGAGGATCAGCGCGGCTATCAGGGCGAGCACGCCGAGCGGCAGGTTGAGGTAGAAAATCCACGGCCATGACGCATGCGTCACGATGAACCCGCCCAACGGAGGCCCGAGCACCGGCGCCACCAGACCCGGCCAGGTGATCAGCGAAATCGCCCGCACCAGATCCTTTTTCTCGGTCGCGCGCATCACCGCCAGGCGCCCCACCGGGACCATCATCGCGCCACTGATGCCTTGCAGGACACGAGCGGCGACGAATGACTCCAGGCTGCCGCTGATGCCGCACAGCAGCGACGACACCGTAAACAGCACGATCGCGCTGCCGAAGACCAGCCGCGAACCCAGCCGGTCCGCCAGCCAGCCGCTGATCGGGATGAAAGCCGCGATCGCCAGCATGTAGGCGCTCATGCCGATGTTGAGGTCGACCGCCGCGACGTTGAATGTATTCGCCATGTCCGGCAGTGCCGTGGCGATGACCGTGGCGTCGAGGTTTTCCATGAAAAACGTGACCGCGACCAGCAAGGCGATCAGCGTCGATTGACGTTGCGACATCCGCGTTCCCTTCAATGAGCCTGGCAGGCAGCGCCCTAGGATATCGCTTTCGCGTAGCGGGCAGCAGCGCGAATCTGCCCTTTTCCTGCCCCGCGCAGTTGTGGGCGATCAGCGAACGCTTTGCCACAGAACAACACCTGTACCCCTTTCACAGAATTAACCGTCTGGTACATTTTACGGACAACGGTCGCCCAACGGTGCGGGCACCTCAGAACAAGAGCCCATCGCCATGAACTCAAACTCCACGCAACTTTCCATCCTGGCCGGCCTGATCGGGGCCGGCATTCAGGCGTCCCGTACCCCGTCGCTGCACGAGCACGAAGGGGATGCGCAAGGCATGCGCTATCTGTATCGCCTCATCGACATCGAAGCGCTGGACCTGGACGCCAGCGCCCTGCCCAGGCTGATCGATGGCGCCCAGCGCAGCGGTTTCACCGGCCTGAATATCACTTATCCGTGCAAGCAGGCGGTCATCCCGCTGCTCGATGAGCTGTCCCCGGAAGCGCGCGCCATCGGCGCGGTCAACACGGTGGTGTTCAGAGATGGGCGGCGCATCGGCCACAACACCGATTGCCTGGGCTTTGCCGAAGGCTTTCGCCGCGGGCTGGGTGACGTCGCCAGACGCCGCGTGGTGCAAATGGGCGCTGGCGGCGCCGGTGCCGCAGTGGCCCATGCGCTGCTGGGCGAAGGCGTTGCTGAGCTGGTGATTTTCGATGTCGACGCCGGCCGTGCCCGAAGCCTGGTGGACAACCTGAACGCCCACTTGGGCAACGGCCGCGCGCGGGTCGGCCATGACCTGCCGGCCGCCATGGCAAACGCCGATGGACTGGTGAATACGACGCCGGTGGGCATGAGTAAGCTGCCCGGCACACCGCTGCCGGTCGAATTGCTGCGCGCGGACCTGTGGGTGGCGGAAATCGTTTATTTCCCGCTGCAGACCGCACTGCTCGCCCACGCCAGGGAACTGGGTTGCCGCACGCTGGACGGCAGCACGATGGCGGTGTTTCAAGCGGTCAAGGCATTCGAACTGTTCACCGGCGTCCCGGCGAACGCCGAGCGGATGCAGGCTTTTTTCAGCGCACAGGCGCACTGAAATTTCGTCAGGTTCGACATCGCTCATAGCGCCGGCGTCGAGCCGCAGCCGACATCAGTCCACACCGGGCCAGGCCTCGACAAGCGGCCCGCCCGGGGCGCTGGATCAAGGCATCAGGTAGCGGGCGACCGAATCGCTGATCATCGCTTTCTGTCGCGACTTCACGTCCAGGTCTTCGAGGTCGATCTGGAAGATCTCCGAAAAGGTGTGGCGGTTCGACACGCGATAAAAGCAGAACGAGCTGATCAGCATGTGCAGATCCACCGCCTGCACGCCCGGGCGGAACGCGCCTTCCTTTTCGCCACGGCGCAGGGTTTCGTCCAGCGCCTGCAAGACGTGCTGGCTCAAGGCGCGAATGGTCGGTGACTGCTTGACGTTTTCGCCGTTGTGGATGTTTTCGATGCACACGATCCGCACGAAATCGACATTGCGGTCATGGTGATCGAAGGTGAACTCGACCAGACGCTTGATCGCCTGAGCAGGCGCCAGAACGTCCAGATTCAGGCTGCTTTCGGTGTGGCGGATGTCCCCGTACAACTTCTCCAGCACTTCGCTGTACAGCTGTTCCTTGCTGTTGAAGTAGTAGTAGATCATCCGCTTGGAGGTTTGCGTCCGTTCGGCGATGGCATCGACCCGGGCGCCCGACAGTCCTTGGGCTACAAACTCGGCGACGGCCGCCTGCAGGATGCCGTCTCGGGTTTTTTCCGGGTTGTTCTTGCGGCTCTTGCGTGGCGCCTCTACGGGCACTTCGGCAAAGGTCTCGTCGACAGTTTTCATGCTTGGCTCACGACCACGGTGGAATCGCGCGATTATGAGCCGCGCTGCCGCGTTACGGAAGCGGCATATGCCAGCATGCCGCGCATCCGCTCACAGCCGCTTGTGCCGCGCCCCTCCGCTTCGCGATTTGGCCATGGCCGCCAGACGCACGGCCACATTGGCTGCGCCATAACCGGTGTAGCCATTCTTGCGCTGCAGGATCTCGAAGAAAAACCGGTCATCGAACGCTTCGGTGTAGACGTGAAACAGCTCGCCGCCGTTGGCATCGCGGTCATACAACACGTTGTAATACGCCAGTTCGCTGAGGAATTCGTCGTCGAAATCGAAACGGGCCGCCAGGTCGTCGTAATAGTTCAGCGGGATGTCCAGCAATTGCACGCCCGCTTCTTTGGCCCGGGCCACCTGGGCAAAGATGTCGTCACACGAGAACGCAATGTGGTGCACGCCCGAGCCGCGATAGCTGGACAGCGCATGAGAAATCGCTGTATTGCGGTTCTCGGAAATGTTCAGCGGCAGGCGCACGGTGCTGCAGCGACTGCGCAATGCACGGCTTTTCACCAGTCCGTAGGGGTCGGGCAACACGACTTCGTCGTCCGCCTCGAAATCCAGCAGGCCCTTGTAGAAAAGCACCCAGCTGTCGAGACTCTCGGCCGGCAATGCCATAGCCATGTGGTCGATCCGCTGTAAGCCGCCGCGAGGGGCTGCTGTGCTGCCGATCGTGAAGTCGCTGTCGTAGATCGACTGCCCGGGCGTTGCGGGTTCGACCAGATAAATCAGGCTGCCGTCCGGCGCGCGAACCGCCGGGATTTCCCGCTCATTGGGCCCCACCAGCCCGCGATAAGGCTGGCCCTTGTACTGTCGGGCACGCTCCAGCGCGGTGCTTGCGTTCTGCACGCGCAGTGCAGTGGCGCACAACGATGGGCCGTGGGACTCGAAAAAACTGTGGGCGAACGAATAGGGCTCGGCGTTGAGCACAATCTTGATGTCGCCCTGCCCCAGCAGGCTCACGGCCTTGGAACGATGCTGACCGAGTTTGGCGAAACCCAGGTCTTCCAGCCAGTGACTCAGTCGCGCGCCCTGCGCATCGTCGACGGCAAATTCGAGAAACTCGACGCCGTCGTACGCACTCGCCGCCGGCGGACTGAACAGCAGTTCCTGCGCAACGGGCTGCGCGTCCTGCTGGAGGCGCTCGCGGGTTTTCTCTTCCAGATAAAGCAACGAACGCAATCCATCCGCAGCATTGGCCCGCGTGGGCGCTGCACGAAAACCGTCGTTGAAGATTTCCAGCGACAGCGGCCCGGTGTAGCCGCTCTTGAGAATCGGCGCAAGAAAGCCCGGCAGGTCGAACTCACCCTGGCCAGGGAAGCAGCGGAAATGCCGACTCCACTCCAGCACGTCCATGGCGAGCAACGGCGCGTCTGCCATTTGCACGAAGAAAATCTTGTCGCCGGGGATGTCGGCGATGGCGCGAGGATCGCCCTTGAGCGACAGCGTGTGGAAGCTGTCGAGCAGCACGCCCAGCGCAGGATGATCGATCTGGCGCACCAGGTTCCACACCTGCTGCCAGGTGTTGACATGCCGCCCCCAGGCCAGGGCCTCGTAACCGATCCGAAGTTTGCGCGCCCCGGCCCGCTCGGCCAGCAGCGACAGGTCGTCCAGCAGAACGCGTTCATCGCCGAGCGAATCACTGGCGGTATTGCTACAGACCAGCACCAGGTCGGTGCCCAGTTCCTGCATCAGGTCGAACTTGCGCTCGGCGCGGTCGACATTGCGTTGCAAGCGGTCCCGGCGGCAGCCTTCGAAGTCCCGAAACGGCTGAAACAGCGTGATGGCGATGCCCAGGTCGGCGCACATCTGGCGCACGTTGCGGGGGCTGCCGTCGTAGTAAAGAAGGTCGTTTTCAAAGATTTCCACACCGTCGAACCCGGCGGCGGCAATGGCTTCGAGTTTTTCCGGCAGTGTTCCGCTCAAGGAAACGGTGGCGATCGAGCGCTGCATTAGGTGACTCCTGAGTGATCTCATGGCCGCACCCGGACAAACCGATCGTTGTCGGCTGCAGCCTGGGTGTCAAAGCGATTATTCTCCCGGTATCCTTTTACAGCAATTTAAATGTACGGACCGGTTAGTTTTGTGTTCGATAATCGCCCAAAAGCGCCCTGAGTCAATTGACGCTCTCGCCGTCGATGTCCACCATCGTTTGCACATTGTCGGACAAGGTGAACATCACAGCTCCAGCCCGCTGCCGCCTTGCATCCGGGTACGCGTCACCGGACAGAACCATAACAATTCCAAGACAGGTTAAATGCTCATGCGCTCATACCCTGCTACGCCTGCGCCCGCCGCAGCGACCCCCGTGCACCCGCATGCCGGGATCGGCGAGAAAATCCGCGGCGCCTTCGCCATCGGCAAGACCCGCTGGGGCATGCTCGCCCTGGTGTTCTTCGCTACCACGCTGAACTACATCGACCGCGCCGCGCTGGGCGTCATGCAGCCGATCCTGGCCGAGAAGATGAGCTGGACGGCGATGGATTACGCCAATATCAACTTCTGGTTCCAGGTCGGCTACGCCGGCGGCTTTCTGCTGCAGGGCCGGTTCATCGACAAGGTTGGCGTCAAACGGGCGTTCTTCCTCGCCGTTCTGCTCTGGAGCTTCGCCACCGGCGCCCACGGCCTGGCGACCTCCGCGGCCGGCTTCATGGTCTGTCGCTTCATTCTTGGCCTGACCGAAGCGGCCAATTACCCGGCCTGCGTCAAGACCACGCGTTTGTGGTTTCCGGCAGGCGAGCGCGCCGTCGCGACCGGGATCTTCAACGCCGGGACCAACGTCGGCGCCATGGTCACTCCCGCCTTGTTGCCGCTGATCCTTACCGTGTGGGGCTGGCAGGCTGCGTTCCTGTGCATGAGCGCGTTGGGCCTGACCTGGGTGGTGATCTGGCGCTTGAAGTATTTCAATCCCGAAGATCACCCGACGGTGCGCCAGAGCGAGCTGGATTACATTCACCAGGGCAACGAGCCTGATTGCGCTCCGGCAAAGGTGCCCTTTTCGCAGATTCTGAAAATGCGCGGCACCTGGGCCTTCGCCCTGGCCTACGCGCTGACGGCGCCGGTGTTCTGGTTTTACCTGTACTGGCTGCCGCCGTTTCTCAATCAGCAATACAACCTGGGCATCAGCGTCACGCAGATGGGGATTCCGCTGATGCTGATCTGGCTGACCGCCGACTTCGGCAGCATCGGCGGCGGCATTCTGTCTTCCTGGCTGATCGGTCGCGGAATGCGCGCGACGACGGCGCGGCTGGTGTCGATGCTGGTTTTCGCCCTGACGATCATCTGCGTGGTCTTTGCCGCCAACGCCAGCGGGCTGTGGATGGCGGTGCTGGCGATTGCCCTGGCGGTCGGGGCGCATCAGGCGTGGACGGCGAATATCTGGAGTCTGGTGATGGACTACACGCCCAAGCACATGATGAGCACGGTGTTCGGCTTCGGCGGCATGTGCGCCTCCATCGGCGGCATGTTCATGACCCAGATTGTCGGCGCCGTGCTCACCGCGACCCACAACAACTACAACGTGCTGTTCACGCTCATCCCGGCGATGTATTTCATCGCACTGGTGTGGATGTACCTGATGGCGCCTCGGAACGTCGATCCGACCGGCGAATGAGCCGGACAGGCCCGATACCGCGGGCCACCGCACCGCTTGCCGACGTCGGGCCAGGTGTCAACCGCAGGCCCGCGTCGGCGCCCTTCAGCCACCCTTCTTGCGTTGTTGCCAGGCAGCCGCCAGACCGCTGAGGCAGATGATCGCGATGCCCGCCTGGGCAGTCAGCGATGGTGCGTGGTTGAACACGATGAAACCCCAGAGCCCGGCAAAGACGATCTGGCAATACCCGAACGGCGCCAGCAACGCAGGCGCGGCAAAGCGGAACGCCTGAGTGAGCATCAAATGCGCGACCATTCCACAGGTGCCCAATGCCAGCATGAAGGGGATGTGTCGCCACTCCGGTGACTGCCAGAAGAACGGCACGATGGCGCTCATCAGCAGGCTGTTGAACAGCCCGGCGAAGAAGTTGCTGGTGGTCGGGCTGTCATGCGCCGCGACCAGTCGCGTCAGCAACTGATAACAGGCAAAGCACAATGCCGATCCCAGTGGCAGCAGGATCGCCGGGGTGAACAATTCGCCGCCCGGGTGCACGATCACCATCACGCCGCCGAACCCCACCAGCACCGCGATCCACTGTCCGCGGCTGACGGTTTCCTTGAGCAATGGCACCGACAATGCCGTCACCAGCAACGGGGCGAGGAAGTTGACCGCGGTCGCCTCGGCGATCGGGATGAACATCAGGCCGCTGGTGAACAGCAGACTGGTGCCCAGCAGACACACTGCGCGCAGTGCCTGCAGGCCGGGCTTTTTGGTGCGCAGCACGCGCAGCCCGGACGACGGCATGAAAATGCACGCCATCAGCGCGGTGTGCACGACATACCGAATCCACACGACCATCATGATCGGGTAGATGCCGGAGAGGTATTTGGAGAGCGTGTCGTGACTGGAAAACAGAAAGGTCGCCAGGACGATCAGTGCGATCCCCTTGAGCGGCTGGTTGACGCCGGAGAGCGGCGTGCTGGTGGTACTCATCAGCTTTCCTTTGGCCTTGCGTGAATGCGTGGTCAGTCCGTTGCCTCTGCGAGCATCTGGCCAGACGTAAGAAGAATATAGAAGGAGTCGTCAGATAACCAAACAAACCTGAAACATCGAGTCGTTTTTCTGACCGCTCGGTGACGCTTTCATCCACCTTTTCAACCCGCCTGGCGCCACGCGCAGGCCGGTGTCTCTTTTCCGCGGCCCTGATTTCACGCAGACTGCCGCTCTGGACAGCTCGGGATCGGGGACAGCGTGGATCGTATTCAGGAAATGAGCATTTTCGTGGCCGTTGCCGAAGGTCCCAGCTTCGCCTCGGTTTCACGTCGTCTGGATTTGTCCACGGCCACCGTGACCCGTGCGGTCGCGCAACTGGAAAGCCGGCTGGGGACCTTGCTGGTGGTGCGCACGACACGCCAGTTGCGGCTGACCGAATCCGGCCTGCGTTTCGCCGAAGATTGCCGGCGCCTGTTGTCGGACCTGCACGAGGCGGAAAGCTCCGCTGCCGGCATCCATGCCACGCCCCATGGCCAACTGACGATCACCGCGCCCCAGGTCTTCGGCGACCTGCACGTCACGCCGATCATGACCGAGTACCTGACCGAGCACCCGCAGGTGCAGATCCGCGCGCTGCTGATGGACCGCATCGCCGCCCAGCTGGAAGAAGGCATCGACGTGTCGGTGCGCATCGGTCAGTTACCCGACTCATCGCTGACTGCGATCCGTGTCGGTCAGGTGCGGCGCATGGTCTGCGCCTCCCCCGCCTATCTCGCCGCCCACGGCACGCCGATGCACCCCCATGAACTCGTCCAGCGCGAAACCGTCTCCGTGGTGATCACCGGGCGCAGTGTCGACTGGGGTTTCAATATCGACGGCCGGGTGCAGGATGTGAAGGTGCAGTCCAGACTGGCCATGACCTCGTTCACCGCCTCCATACACGCTGCCGTCGATGGCTGGGGGCTGACCCAGGTGCCGTCTTACCAGATCCGCAGCCGACTGCAATCCGGCGCGCTGTGCCCGGTGCTGGAGTCCTTCGAGGTCCCGCCGATGCCAGTCTACGTCGTGTACGCCGAAGGACGTCGCGGCTCGTCGAAAGTGCGCTCTTTCGTTGACTTGTGTGTCACGCGCCTGCGGGCGGATCTGGACTACGCGGTGACCGACCAGTGAACGGCGCTGTTCTGCGCGCCGCCGACGGCTGCGCGGATGCCCTCGGGCAAAGGTCTGTGAGGAACGACAAAGGATGATCGATGGATAAGTTGCTGGCACTGAAAATGTTCGTGGAAACCGTCGACGCCAAGGGCTTCTCGGCAGCCGCCCGGCAACTGGGCGTGGCGACGTCAAGCGTGACCCGGATGATCGACTCGCTCGAGTCGGAACTGGGCACCGTGCTGTTCAACCGCTCGACCCGTCAGGTCACGGTGTCCGACGCGGGCGCGGCGTACTACCAGCGGGCGCGCAAGATTCTCGATGACGTGGCCGACGCCGACGCGACCGTCACGGACACCGACGAGGAGCCTTCCGGGCCGCTGCGTATTTCAGTGCCCACCGCCTTCGGTCGCCGGATCATCGCGCCGCGTCTGGGCATGCTCATGGCCCGCCACCCTCGCCTCGAACTCGACATCACGCTGACCGACAACATCGTCGACCTGTTTGCCGAACGCGTTGACCTGTCCATCCGGCTGGGTGCTGCAGCGCCCATGGATGGCGTGGTCTCGCGCACGCTGGGTGAGTTCCGTCGCCGCGTGATTGCCAGCCAGGCGTACCTGACCGATCGGGGCGAGCCGCTGAAACCTGCGGATCTGGCCAGCCATGACTGCCTGCGTTTCAACTTCGGCAGCCCTCAACAGAGCTGGAATTTTCTGTCGATCGAGGGCGAGGTCCGGGTGCCGGTCAGCGGCCGCTTCAAGAGCAACAACGCGGAAGTCCTGCGCGAGATGGCGAAGGCTGGCGGAGGCATCGCGCTGCTGCCGGACTGGCTGATCGACGAGGATATCGCCGACGGCGCGCTGATCGAATTGTTCGAACACAGCCCGGCCTACCCGGACAACGCAGTGGGCCAGATCAGCGCCCTCTATCTGCCGAACCACCGTGGGTCCAGGCGGGTCAAGGCGTTCATTGGGTTCATGCACGAGATCCTCGCTCGCTGAGCCCTTGCAGCCTGCGCAACGGGCTTTTGCGCAGGCGGCCGATTCTCCCGGCAACGCATGCGCCGTAACGTGGAGGCCATCACACACCTTCCACGCAACACGCATTCGAGACCACGACCATGAAGCTCTTCACCCCGATCACGCTCGGCCACCTGACCCTGAACCACCGCGTCGCGATGGCGCCGCTCACCCGCTCCCGCGCTGGCCAGCCGGGCAATGTGCCGACGCCGATGAACGTCGAGTATTACCGTCAGCGGGCCAGCGCGGCACTGATCGTCACCGAAGCCACGCAGATTTCCCCGCAGGGTCAGGGTTATGCCTGGACACCCGGCATCCACAGCGCCGAACAGGTCGCCGGGTGGAAGCAGATCAGCGACGCGGTGCATGGCGAAGGCGGCAAGATTTTCCTGCAGCTGTGGCATGTCGGCCGGGTGTCGCATCCCGTGTTTCAGCCCGGTGGCGGCTTGCCGGTCGCGCCAAGTGCCCTGCCCGTACCCGGCAAGACATTCATCCTCGACGAACAGGGCCATGGCGTCTGGGGCGATGTCCCGGTCCCGCAGGCACTGAAGATCGAAGGCATCCAGGCGATCATCGCCGATTATCGCCGCGCCGCCCGCAACGCAATGCTCGCCGGAATGGATGGCGTGGAGATTCATGCGGGCAACGGTTATCTGCTCGATCAGTTCATCAACTCGGCCAGTAACGTGCGCGACGACGCTTACGGTGGCTCTATCGAGAACCGGGCGCGGCTGGTGCTCGAAGTCACTCGAGCGGTGATCGATGAGGTCGGCGCGCAGCGGGTGGCCGTGCGCCTGACACCGATGGGCCGTTTCATGGGCATGGGCGACGACACCCCGGAAGACACCTTCAGCTACATCGTTCGCCAGCTCGATACGCTGAATCTGGCGTATCTGCATCTGGTGGAGCCGGCAATGGTCGGCACCGTGCGCGACGAGCAGTTCGATCCGCGCTGGGACGTGATCATCAAACGTCTGCGTGCCGAGTTCAAAGGTCCGCTCATGCTGGCTGGCGGCTACGACCAGCAGAGCGCCGAACAGGCTCTGCGGGATGGGCGCGCCGACCTGATTGCCTTCGGCCGCCCCTTCATCGCCAACCCGGATTTGCCCGCCCGCCTGCGCGGCAATCATCCGCTCAACGCGGCCGACAGCGAACGTTTCTTCGGTGGCGATGCGCAGGGGTATATCGATTATCCGGCGATGGCGTAATCGCGGTCCGGGCCAGTTCTGAACGTCATGATTGTCTGCCGTGCAACAGCGCATGAGTGGAAGCCGGACAATCTCGCGCTTTTCATCAACTGCGATGATTTGCCGTATCGACAATCAGTATTTCTGGCCCGTCAACCCGATGACTAACATGACCCCATCAGCAAGCCATGCCCTGTCTGCGTGCTCAAACGGACAGGTGGGAGCCCGTCATGAAATATGCACTTTTTGCCGCACTTTCCCTGTTCAGTGTTTATGCCTCGGCCAGTGACTCCGCTGACGCTGCAACGTCCAGCAGCGCAGCGAGCCCGGCCACTCAGTACGATTACACGCAGGATCTGGACATTGCCAAGGTCGTGCGCATCAGCAACGCCAACGCCGGCGCCGACCGCTGCGGTCCGGTCAAGGCGCAAATGGAGTATCTGGACAGCAAAGGCGTGACGCACAAGCTGGAGTACACACGCCTGGGCGACACTTGCGAAAACGGCTGATCCTGACTGAAAAATCCGCGTCGCTCAAAGAAACACGCCGACGCCTAGCGACGAACCGACTTCGGGTGCTCGTCGTCCTGCCCCACCATCAACATCAACGCGTCACGCTTGGCCAGCAAATGCTGACGCAGAATGGCGCTCAGGCGTTTGCCATCCCGGGCCTCGAGCGCCTGGATCATCTCCTCGTGGTCGTGCACCGCCCTGTCCCACTTCGGGGCCTGAAGATTGGAGCGAAAGCGCAGCGCCTGGATGCGCCCGTTCAGCGCCATGTAGGTCTGACGCAACGCCGAATTGCGTGCCGCCTGATTGATCAGGTCGTGAATGGCCCGGTTGCGCTGGTAGTACCCCGGCAGGTCGTTCTGGTTCTTGCACACCACCATCGCGTAATGCAGGGCCTTGATTTCGTCCAACTCGTCGGCCGTGATGCGTTCACACGCCAACTCACCGGCGAAGGCTTCCAGACCGCTCATCAGCTCGAACGCTTCACGGATTTCCAGTTCCGACATTCGCGCGACACTGGCGCCGCGGTTGGGCCAGATGTCGATCAGACCCTCTGCCGCCAGCACTTTCAGCGCTTCACGCAACGGCGTCCGGGAAATGCCCAGCGTCTCGCACAATTCTCGCTCGTTCAGCTTGGTGCCCGGACCCAGCGTGCCCTCGATGATGAAGCCGCGCAAATGCTCCACCACGGTGTCGTGCAGGCGCTGGCGCGCAAGTTTCGGCAGTTGCCGCACACCCTCCGCAAGCGACGGGAAATCTGAATCTTGCATACAAAATCCTCTCGGCGATGGAGGAATACTAAGACATATTTCCTGATTTGGCAGGCGACTGGTGTGAATTGGCCACCGCGACCCCTCGATTTGACGCGGCTGAAAGCGCTGCTAATGTATTTTGCATTCAAAATACAAAAACAGAGGCACGCCATCATGAAACTCGATTTTCACCCTGCCGGTCGTCATTTTCTGCAGATTCCAGGGCCCAGCCCGGTGCCGGACCGCATCTTGCGAGCCATGAGTTACCCCACCATCGATCACCGGGGCCCTGAGTTCGGCGAACTCGGGCTCAAGGTGCTAAGCGGCATCAAAAAGATCTTCAAAACCGATCAGCCCGTGATCATCTACCCGGCGTCCGGCACTGGCGCCTGGGAGGCCGCGCTGTGCAATACGTTGAGCGCAGGTGACAAAGTGCTGATGTTCGAAACCGGCCATTTCGCCACGCTCTGGAAAAAAATGGCGGAAAGTCTGGGCATCGAACCTGAGTTTCTGGGTCGGCCCGGCATCGAAGGCTGGCGCCATGGCGTGGACGCCACCAGGATCGAAGAACGTCTGCGCAGCGATTCAGCGCATGCCATCAAGGCGGTGTGCGTCGTGCACAACGAAACCAGCACCGGCGTCACGTCGGACATTGCCGCAGTGCGCAGGGCCATCGATGCCGCCGGGCACCCGGCACTGTTGCTGGTGGACACTATTTCCGGCCTCGCTTCGGCGGATTATCGTCACGATGAATGGGGCGTCGATGTGACCGTTTCCGGCTCGCAGAAAGGCCTGATGCTGCCGCCCGGCATCAGCTTCAACGCCGTCTCGACCAAAGCCATTGCCGCCAGCCAGACCGCGCGTCTGCCGCGCAGTTTCTGGGCGTGGGACGAAATCATCGAGATGAACAAATCCGGGTATTGGCCCTACACGCCCAACACCAATCTGCTGTACGGCTTGTCCGAGGCGCTGGACATGATTCTGGGCGAAGGTCTGGACAACGTGTTCGCTCGCCATCATCGCCTGGCGCAGGCCTGCCGCATCGCGGTCAATGCCTGGGGCCTGCCGATCCAGTGCGCCGACCCGGCCGTCTACAGTCCGGTGCTCACCGGCGTGATGACGCCCGACGGCGTGGACGCCGATCAGGTGCGCAAGGTCATTTACGAGCGCTTCGACATGTCGCTGGGCACGGGCCTTGGCAAGATGAAGGGCCGCATGTTCCGCATCGGTCACCTGGGCGACTGCAACGATCTGACGCTGATGGCGACCCTGGCCGGCTGCGAAATGGGCCTGCAGATGGCGGGCGTGAAACTCAACGGCAGCGGCATCGCGGCGGCCATGGATTTCATCGGTTCGCAAGACGTGCCTTTCCGGCGGTAATCAGGCAACCGGGCGGTAATCGGTTTACCGCCTGAAGCCTGCGACGTACACCTGCTCCTGATCTATCCCGACTCACGCGCCTGCCTGGCGCGAACAATAAGAAACTGGAGATAGCGTCATGAAACTGTTTCGCCTGCGCCCTACGAGCATGGTGCTGTTCATGCTCTGCATCATGTATTTCATCACCTACCTGGACCGCGTCAACGTCAGCACCGCCGCTTCGGGCTTCGGCGCTGAATTCGGCTTGTCCAATACGCAGATTGGTCTGGTGTTTTCGGCCTTTGCGTATCCCTACCTGGTCTTTCAGGTCATCGGCGGCTGGATCAGCGACAAATACGGCGCCCGGCGCACGCTGATCGTCTGCGGCGCGCTGTGGGGCGTGGCGACCGTGCTCACCGGTTTCGCCGGCGGCCTGTTCTCGTTACTGGCCGCACGTCTGCTGCTCGGGCTGGGGGAAGGCGCGACCTTTCCCGCCGCCACCGCCGCGATGTCCCGCTGGGTCGCCAAGGAAAAACGCGGATTCGCCCAAGGCATTACCCATTCCGCCGCACGCATCGGCAACGCAGTCGCCCCGGCAGCCGTGGTGGCCATCATGGCCGCCTACAGCTGGCGTGCGGCGTTCTTCGTGTGCGGCGCCATCAGTCTGGTCTGGGTCGTGCTTTGGGCGTTCGTGTTCACCGAACATCCCAAGGACCATCCGCGCATCACCCAGGCCGAACTGGCGCTGCTGCCGCTGCCCAAGGGCAAGGCGCCGAAAGTCCCGTGGAAAGCGCTGTTCAGGCGCATGTTTCCAGTGACCATCGTGTACTTCTGCTACGGCTGGACGCTGTGGTTGTTCCTGTCCTGGATTCCGCAATACTTCCTGCACAGTTACAACATGGACCTGAAGAAATCGGCAATCTTCGCCTCGGCGGTGTTCCTCGCTGGCGTAGTCGGCGACACCCTCGGCGGCCTGGTCACCGACCGCCTGCTGATCAAGACCCGCTGCCTGAAACGCTCGCGCAGCTGGATGGTTGCGGTGTGCATGTTTCTGACCCTCGCGTGCCTGGTGCCGGTGATGTTCGGGCACAACGCTTACCTGTCGATGGTGTGCCTGGCAGGCGGCTTTTTCTTCGCGGAGATGACCATCGGACCGATGTGGGCGATTCCCATGGACATTGCACCGGAGTTCAGCGGCACCGCCAGCGGCATCATGAGCACCGGTTCGGCTGCGGCGGCGATTCTGTCGCCCGTGGTTTCAGGGTATCTGATTGACCGCTATGGCAGTTGGGACCTGCCTTTCGCCGGCAGCATGCTGCTGATGGCCATTGGTGTGATTCTGGCGTTCGGGATGAAGCCGGAACACAAATTCGAGAGCCCGGCCGAGCCTGTCGTCGGCGCCGGGAACGAGCCTGAGCATCCGACGACTTCCGTCGTGGTCAGCAAATGAGGTTAAAGTAACGACGCTGGCTCCGCCGTCCGTTGCCTTCCTGCGAGCGGGCTGTGGAGCGCTTTCCATTCAATAGCATGAAGGAAGTCCCGCGTGAATCAATCGTCTCACCCAGCGAACATTGCCGAATTGATCGTCGACGCCATGCATAATGGTCAGAAGATCGTCGAGATCCGTCCCGAGTACGTCCCTGCCGATGCCGCTGGCGCGTACGCCCTGCAACGGGAAATCCTGCGCTTGCGTGACACCACCGTGGGTGGCTGGAAAGTCGGCTCCAAATCCACCTCGGGCGGTCCGATCAACGGCGCGCTGCTGCCGGAAGACGGGCTGTTTGCCAGCGGCAGTCAGGTGGAGTGCGTCGACTACCCTTCGCCCATTCTCGAGCTGGAAATCGCCTTTCGCCTGAACCGCGAATTCGCGCCCCGTGAAGCGCCGTACTCCGATGAAGAAGTCTTGAGCGCCATCGGCTTCATGGGCGCGACCATCGAAGTGGTTTCCAGCCGCTTCGCAGCGTGGCCGAAGGTCGAGCCGTTACTGGCACTCGGTGATCTGTTGAACCACGGTGCGCTGATCGTTGGCGATTTCGTGCCTTACGACGCCAGCTTTCCCTTCGTCGAGCCAGCGCTGACTTTTACCTACGGCGACGAAGACATCGTCCCGGGCGACGGCGCCAATCCGGCCGGCGATCCGCGCCGCCTGTTGCCGTGGCTGGTCAATCACCACACCGGCAATGGCCAGCGTGTCACACCTGATCTGGTGATCACCACAGGCTCCTACACCGGCATGTACCAGACCAAAGGCCCCGGACAAGCCGTGGGCGAGATCCGCGGTCTGCCGCCTGTATCGGTGGAATTGATCTGAGGCCCAGCCTCACTGCAAAGCCCCGGCGGGAGTGAGCCGACTGTCTTTAACGCCTCCTTCGATCAGCGGCCTGACACTCGACGCCTTCCCGGCTAAAGCCGGTCCTACGAACAGCGTGCGGCGTCTGTAGGACCAGCTTCAGCCGGGAAAAGGCCTGACGCCGGTCTTACGAACAGCGTGCGGCGTCTGTAGGACCGGCTTCAGCCGGGAAAACGCCTGACGCCGGTCTTACGAACAGCGTGCGGCGTCTGTAGGGCCGGCTTCAGCCGGGAAAAGGCCTAACCCCAGTCTTACGAACAGCGTGCGGCGTCTGTAGGACCGGCTTCAGCCGGGAAAAGGCCGGTGCAAGCGGTGGAGATGCGGAGGCTGGTAGTCAGCCTTCGCGAGCGACCTCGCTCCTGCAGGTTTTTGGATTCGCCCTGACAGCGCCATACGACCTTGTAGGAGCGCGCTTTCAGGCTTTGTGGGCAGACCGACACTTACCAAAAGTCCCTCACTGCTGAGTCCAGTACCCCGGCCGGTTGTACACCTCTTTCAAAAACGCGATGAAAAACCGCACTTTCGCCGGCAGGTAATGTTGTTGCGGGTAGACGCCCTGAATGTCGTAGCTGGGCAGTGCGAACTCGTCGAGCACGGTGACCAGGCTGCCGTTTTCTAATTCGTTCTGGATTTCCCACGTCGACCGCCAGCTCAGGCCCAGGCCACGTTTGGCCCAGTCGTACAGCAGTTCGCCATCGTTGCAATACAGATTGCCTGCCACCTTGATCGCCACCTGCTTGCCGTCACGCAGAAAGGTCCAGCCACGGTGCTGGCCGCCCTGCAGGTTGAAGGACAGGCAGTTGTGCTCGGCCAGTTCCTCGAGCGTCGCGGGAAAGCCGCGTTCGGCGAAATACGCCGGCGAGCCGCAGACCACGCGCTTGTTCGCGTAGAGCTTGATCGCCACGTAATTGGGGTCCAGGACTTCGCCGATGCGGATGCTCATGTCGTAGCCCTCACGCACGAGATCGACGACGTTGTCGGTCAGGTTGAACGACAGCTGCAGATCAGGAAACCGTGCCTGGAATTCCGGTGCATGGGGCGCGACATGCTGGCGGCCAAAGCCTGCCGGCGCCGATACCACCAAGTGGCCGCGCACACTGCTTTCGTTTTCGCTGATGCTCGCGTCCAGCTCCTCGAATGACTGCAGCACCGACCTGGCGTTCTCCAGGTAAGACTCGCCAGCGTCGGTCAACGTCAGGCCACGGGTCGAGCGGTGAATCAACTTCACCCCCAGACGATCCTCCAGCGCGCTCAGGCGCCTGCCCATGATCACCGGCGTCACGCCTTCGACCAGCGCCGCTGCGGCGAAGCTGCCCCGGGTCGCCACCAGCACATAGCTGCGCACCTCTATGTAACGATCCATCCGATACTCCTGATACCGACAGAACTGCCAAAAGCAGCCATTCACAAACAGTTCAATTCAAATCACGCTGCTTACGTACAAAAACTATCGAGTTCAGGAGACTAACAAATGACCATCATGAGAGCCATCGAAGCCGCCGTTCTGGTGATGCGTCGCGAAGGAGTCGATACCGCGTTCGGTATCCCCGGCGCTGCCATCAACCCGCTGTATGCCGCGTTCAAGAAACTCGGTGGCATCGATCACGTGCTGGCCCGCCATGTGGAAGGCGCCTCGCACATGGCCGAGGGCTACACCCGCGCCATCGCCGGCAATATCGGCGTGTGCATCGGCACCTCGGGCCCGGCAGGCACCGACATGATCACCGGCCTCTACTCGGCCTCCGCGGACTCGATCCCGATCCTCTGCATCACCGGACAGGCGCCGCGTGCGCGCATGCACAAGGAGGATTTCCAGGCAGTCGACATCGCCAGCATTGCCGCGCCGGTGGCCAAATGGGCCACCACCGTCATGGAACCCGGCCAGGTGCCGTACGTCTTCCAGAAAGCCTTTCAGCTTATGCGCAGCGGGCGCCCCGGCCCGGTGCTGATCGATCTGCCGTTCGACGTGCAAATGGCTGAAATCGAATTCGACATCGAGGCCTACGAGCCGCTGCCGGTGATCAAGCCACAAGCCAGCCGCAAGCAGATCGAAAAAGCCCTGACGATGCTCAATGCCGCCGAGCGTCCACTGATCGTCGCCGGCGGCGGCATCATCAATGCCGATGCCTCGCAGGCGCTGGTGGAATTTGCCGAACTGACCGGTATTCCGGTCATTCCCACGTTGATGGGCTGGGGCGCGATTCCCGACGACCACCCGCAGATGGCCGGCATGGTCGGGCTGCAGACGTCGCACCGGTACGGCAACGCGACGCTGCTGGAATCGGACCTGGTGCTGGGCATCGGCAACCGCTGGGCCAACCGTCACACCGGCACCGTGTCGGTGTACAGCGAGGGCCGCAAGTTCATCCACGTCGACATCGAACCGACGCAGATCGGCCGCGTGCTGATGCCGGATCTGGGCATTGTGTCCGACGCCGGTGCTGCGCTGGCGATGTTCATTGAGGTCGCTCGTGAGTGGCACACGGCGGGCAAGCTGAAAAACCGCAGCCAGTGGCTTGCCGCTTGCCAGGAGCGCAAGCGCACCCTGCAGCGCAAGACCCATTACGACAACGTTCCGGTCAAGCCGCAGCGCGTGTACGAAGAGATGAATCAGTACTTCGGCAAGGACACCTGCTACGTCAGCACCATCGGCCTGTCGCAGATCGCGGGCGCGCAATTTCTGCACGTCTACAAGCCGCGGCACTGGATCAACTGCGGTCAGGCCGGCCCGCTGGGCTGGACCATCCCGGCGGCGCTGGGTGTGGCGAAGGCGGACCCGGGGCGCAGCGTGGTCGCGCTGTCCGGTGACTACGACTTCCAGTTCATGATCGAAGAGCTGGCCGTGGGCGCGCAATTCAAGCTGCCATACATCCACGTGGTGGTGAACAACTCCTATCTGGGATTGATTCGTCAGGCCCAGCGCAATTTCGACATTGATTACTGCGTGCAGCTGTCGTTCGACAACATTAATGCGCCGGAGCTGGAAGGGTATGGCGTCGACCACATCGCGGTCGCAGAAGGCCTGGGCTGCAAGGCGATCCGCGTCAGTGACCCGGCGCACATTCAGGCCGCCTTCGCCGAAGCCACGAGCCTGATGCAGCGCTACAGCGTGCCCGTTGTTGTGGAAGTCATCCTGGAACGCGTGACCAATATCGCCATGGGCACCGAAATCAATGCGATCAACGAGTTCGAATCACTGGCGCAAAGCCGTGATGACGCCCCGACCGCCATCAACCTGCTGGACTGATCAGCGCCATCTACCTGCTCAAGGAGCTCACCATGCCACGTGTCTGCGCCAACCTGTCCATGCTGTTCACCGAGCTGGACTTTCTGCAACGCTTCGAAGCGGCCGCCAATGCCGGGTTCAGCGGCGTCGAGTACCTGTTTCCCTATGACTTCAGCTCCGCTCAGATCAAAGCGCAGCTGGACGCCCACGGCCTGACGCAGGTGTTGTTCAACCTGCCTGCCGGTGACTGGGCCAAGGGCGAGCGAGGCATCGCTTGCCATCCGGACCGGGTCGAAGAGTTCTACGCCGGCGTCGACCTGGCGATTGCCTACGCCAAGGTGCTTGGCAATACCCAGGTCAATTGCCTGGCGGGCATCAAGCCGCAGGGCTACGACGATTCGCTCATCGAGAGAACCTTCGTCGACAACCTCAAATACGCCGCCGACAGGCTGCAGGCTCAGGGCATCGACCTGGTCATGGAGATGATCAACACCCTCGATATTCCGGGGTTCTACCTCACCACCACGGCGCAGGCGCTGGCCATCCGGGACAAGGTCGGCAGCCGCAACCTGTCGCTGCAGTACGACATTTATCACATGCAAATCATGGAGGGGGATCTGGCCCGCACCCTGGAGAAACACCTGCCGGCGATTCGGCACGTGCAACTGGCGGACAACCCGGGTCGGCACGAGCCAGGCACGGGCGAGATCAATTACGGTTTTCTGTTCGGGCACCTGGACAGACTCGGTTATCGGGGCTGGATCGGCTGCGAATACAAGCCGCTGACCAGCACCGAGGCTGGCCTCGGCTGGCTCAAGACGCACAATCTGATCTGAACAGGCTCGCGGTCCGCGCAGAAAACTCATTCCTGCAGAACACCGCCCACGACATAACAAGAGGCTTATCGCATGGCTAACATCGGATTCATCGGCACCGGCATCATGGGCCTGCCCATGGCGCACAATCTGCAGAAAGCAGGTCATCGGCTGTTCCTGTCGCGGCACTTTTCCGCCCCGCCCGCTTCGCTGGTCGAGGGGGGTGCCACGGTGTTGAGCAACCCGCGCGAAGTGGCGCAGGAGGCCGAATTCATCATCGTGATGTTGCCTGACACACCTCAGGTCAATGAGGTGCTGTTCGGTGACGATGGGGTCAGCGAGGGCACCGCCGCGGGCAAAGTCGTGATCGACATGAGCTCGATTTCGCCGTCCGCGACCAAGCTGTTCGCAGAGAAAATCAACGCGACCGGCGCGCAGTATCTGGACGCTCCGGTGTCCGGCGGTGAGGTGGGCGCCAAAGCCGCGACCCTGAGCATCATGGCCGGTGGCGAGCAAGGCACCTTCGACCGCGCCCTGCCGCTGTTTCAGACCATGGGCAAGAACATCACCCTGGTCGGCGGCAACGGCGACGGTCAGACCGCCAAAGTCGCCAACCAGATCATCGTCGCGCTGAACATTCAGGCCGTTGCCGAAGCGCTGCTGTTCGCCTCGAAAAACGGCGCTGATCCTGCCCGGGTCCGCGAGGCGCTGATGGGCGGATTTGCCTCGTCGAAGATTCTCGAGGTCCACGGCGAACGGATGATCAAGGGCACATTCAATCCGGGCTTCCGCATTGCGTTGCACCAGAAAGACCTCAACCTGGCCCTGGAAGGCGCCCGTGAACTGAGCCTGAACCTGCCGAACACGGCCAACGCCCAGCAAGTCTTCAGCACCTGCGCAGCGCTGGGCGGCAGTGGCTGGGACCATTCCGGACTGATCAAAGGCCTTGAGCACCTGTCGAACTTCTCGATTCGTGGCGATCACAAAGCGGACTGAGCCACGCCGCAGTGCATCTGCGCCACTCAGATCGCGCCCACAAAAAAGCCAGGCCTCCTTGCGGATTGCCTGGCTTGCTTGTACTCAAGCCGCGGGTGTTCAGAACACGTTGATCGGGTAATCCGCGATCAGACGAAATTCCTTGGCGTCGCCGTCCGGCTGGTCGCCGTTCGCGGTATGCCATGCCTGACGCATACGAAGGGACAGGTCTTTGGCCGGGCCCGACTGCACGACATATTTGGCTTCCAGGTTGGTTTCATGATGTTTGCCATCATCGCCATAGCCGGTGTAGGTGGAATTAGACGGCAAGTGCGAACCGTCGATGTCATCACCGTGAACATAGCGCACCATGAAACTCAAGCCCGGTACCCCGTAACTTGCCATGTTCAAGTCATAACGCGCCTGCCAGGACTTCTCGCCAGGACCGTTGAAGTCAGAATACTGAATGGAGTTGGCCAGGAAGATAGAGTCGCCGGTGTCGCCCGCCCCGTTATTGCCGAAAGCCACATAGTCGAAAGGGGTATCGCCGTGCACTTTCTGGTAAGCCAGCGTGACCGTGTGGGCAGTGAGGAACGAATAAGCGGCGGCCAACGACCAGGTGGTGTTGCTGATATCGCCCGCTTTTGCGGCGCCGGTGTCGTTGGTGCGATAGATATTGAAGTCGAAGTTCACCGACTGATCATCCGTCAACGCCAATGTGTAGTTGGCGTTACCGTAGTACTGGCGCCAGACATCTTTGAGGTCCGAACCATACAGGCTGACCGTCAGGTTGTCGGTGATCGCGTATTTGCCGCCGGCGTAATCGATGCTGCTCGCCTCGACGTTGGCGTAAGCCGCCCAGATACCATGGTCATTGTTGGTGGTGATCGGGCCGTTACTGCCCGTGAAGTGACCACCGTCCAGTTCCAGGTTGGCAATGTCACTGCTCAGCAGATTGAAACCGGTTGCTGTCTGTGGAAACAGACGCGAGCCACCGGCGGCAAATACCGGGGCTTGTGGCTGGAGGTTGCCGTAACGCAATTCGGTCTTGGAAATGCGCATCTTGAGCGCGCCGCCCGCGGTGCCGTATTCGTCCTGCGGATTGCCATGGCTGTCGACCGGGAGGTTACCGGTGCCGGTGGTGCCGCCACCGCCGTCGAGCTTGATGCCCCAGTAACCATAGGCGTCGACGCCGAAGCCGACAGTGCCTTGGGTGAAGCCGGAGCTGAAGTTGCCAAGCACGCCTTGAGTCCAGTCTTTGCTGTCGTCCTTGGTGTTCTTGTTATCGCGATTGAAGTAGTAGTTCTTGAGATGAACCGTGAGGCTGCTGTCATTGACGAAGCCCTTGGCCTCGGACTGATCACTGACAACCCCTGCCATTGCCAGCTGACTGACACCCAGCGAAACCGCGAGCGTCACGAGGTTCCATTTCACAAACGTCATTATTATCCCCTGTCTCAATTAAGGCCCAACGTTCCGCAACCCCGTAAGATACGAGGCATCGTTCTGAGTTCAACGAAAGATGAAACGGTGGAATAAGCGCTACGGCAGATGGGCAAAAAAACATCATCGCTGCGGATTGATAACCACGGCAAAACCACGGGCTTTCAGCCCATTTTCGTTATTGTTTGAACAGGCGCTCAGCGCCTTGCTCTGTGTCAGGTTTGCTCCCTTGACCGAGCAACTTTTAGCATTTTTGGGTGGGCCAAATCATAAACGAGTCGTGATAGTCACTATCGATCTTCGTAATAGTTGGATGCGACGATCCGGTGTTACCGTTGTCGGCGATGAAGAACACGACTCAATGGCCTGATGAATCCGCAGCATCAGGCGATCGAATCTTGCTCCACTTCATCATTCCTTTGGTAAGACTTTTTAGCCACCACGCTTTATGTGCGGTGGCTTTTTTTATTAAATAAATATTCATGCTGTTTTCATCCAGCGTTTCTTCTCCGGACGCTTTCAGCGTGTCCCCGCGCTTATCTTCCTCAATAATTGAATAATCGTTGGCTTGCAGAATCAGGCAAGTTTGACGATTGTGCCGAACCATCCGAATTGAATTCACATACCCTGCCCCGCGTCGTATTCCCGACACATCATCTGCGCCTATCGAACCCATAGAAAAACTCTCCAGCGTCAACGCTAACACCTACGTATAAGGGGTGATCCCATAATAGCGTTGTAATATCACGAACGGGTTCAGTTTAGGTGCAAACATGTTCAAGCAGCTTTCAATCGCAAAACGTCTCGGCCTGGGTTTCGGTCTGGTTCTGGCGCTGATGATTCTGGTCACCCTGATAGGTGTTCATCGGGTGGGCCTGATCGAGGCCACGCTGACCGACGTCAGCGAGGACGCAACGGTGAAGGAACGGTACGCGATCAATTTCCGCGGCAGCGTTCATGACCGGGCCATTGCCATTCGGGACGCCGTGCTGGTGCGCAACGATGGCGATCTCGCGACGCACCTGCGCGACATCGAGCGACTCAATGGCGTGTATCAGGCATCGGCCGCATCCATGGAACAGATCTTCCAGAGCAAAGGCGCCACGCCTCAGGAGCAACAACTGCTGGCGAACATCAAGGCCAGCGAACGCACCGCACTGAACGCCACTGAAACATTGCTGCGCCTGCGCCAGCAAGGTGACACCGATCAGGCGCAACGGCTGCTGATGTCCGAGGTGTCAGGCGCCTACAAGGACTGGCTCAACCGCACCAATGCGCTGATCGACCTGGAAGAGGCATCGATCGCCAATAACATTGGCTTCGTGCGGGTCACGGCGGCGCAGTTCGCTTCGCTGATGTTGCTCGCCACCGGCATCGCGGTCGTGCTGGGCATCATTGCGTCGGTGCTGATCATTCGCAGCATGAAGTCGACGCTGGGGGCGGAACCTCACGAAGTTGCTACATCCATCCGTCGTCTGGCGGCAGGCGAACTGACCGACCGCATCGAAACGTCCTACCCCGACAGCGTGATGGGTGCGTTGAAGACCACCCACTCGCACCTCTCCGAGACCATCACGCAAGTGCGCGCGGCGGCAATGGAGCTGATGGGTTCGTCTTCGCAATTGCGCGCCAGCTCCGACAGCAACAGCGAACAGATGCGCCTGCAGGCCAGCGAAACCGAGCACATGGCAACCGCCATCAACCAGATGGCCAGCACCGTGAAGGAAGTCGCCGGTTACGCGGCCAAGGCCGCCAATGCAACGCAGACCGCTGACCTTGAGGTCGAGCATGGCAAACGCATGGTCGAAGGCACTGCGCTGGCGATGGATGAGTTGGCGCAGAAGTTGGAAAGTGCCGCAGAGTCTGTCAGCAAGGTCTCCAACGACAGTCAGTCGATCGAAACCATCGTGGCGGTGATCAACTCCATCGCCGAACGGACCAACCTGTTGGCGCTCAATGCGGCCATCGAAGCGGCCCGCGCCGGTGAGGCCGGACGCGGCTTCGCGGTGGTCGCCGACGAGGTGCGCTCACTGGCGACGCGGACTCAGGAGTCGACCCAGGAAATCCGTAACATGGTCGGACAACTGCAAAGCGGTGCGGGCAAAACGGCGGACCTGATGCGCGAAAGCCGGGAGATGGCGCAGCGCACGGTGGAGCAGACTCACGAGGCGCAGACCGCGCTGGTGAAGATTCGTCACGAAGTGGGCGCGCTCAACGACATGAACGCGCAGATCGCCGCAGCCTCCGCACAACAAGGTGTGGTCGCCGAAGACGTCAGCCACAACGTCAACCGCATTCACGATTCGGCGCTGGAAACGGCAGTCGGCTCCAATCAGGTCGCGCGCTCGAGTCGCGAGCTGTCCAGCCTGGCCGATGTGCTGACCGAGCGCGTGAGTTTTTTCAAACTGTAAGCCCCTTGTCCGCCGGGCCTGTGACCTGCGCACAGCCCCGCGCGACCGCCTCGCGAGCACGTCTGGCCTGATTGGACGGCCTGCCGCGACGGCGCTGCGTGACGCCTCGAACCGCCCGGCTGTCCATCCGCCCGCCGCAACCTGCCATCGCTGTCTATACCTGCTACTGCTGACGCATCGTCATCGCCGACGAGCCGCGTCCGGATCGGCACGGCTGATGATCTGCGCTGATTCATTCCGCGACCGCGGGAATAAACCCGCGGTTCGTGACGTTTACTTACCGTTGCCCCACTACTTTCAACCGCGAGGGAGCACACAACAATGACAACGCCTCCGAAACACACCGTCGGATTGCCCACCGCCCTGTTTTTTGGCGCGTGCGTGGTCGCCGCACTGCTGGCCGGAGAGGCCCGCGCCGCCGGGGATGAGTCGCCACCCGCCAAACCGAATTGCCCGAAAGGCCAGGTCTGGGACAGCACGAGCAAGAAATGCGTCATGCAGACCAGCCGGGCGGCGTCGGACGCAGATCGCACTGACTACGCCTACCGTCTGGCCAAAGACGGGCGCTATGAAGAAGCGCTGGCGCTGCTGGATACCCTGAACAATCCCCACACCGCCAAGGCGCTCAAATACCGGGGTTACGCCACGCGAAAACTGGGGCGCACCGATGAAGGCATCGGTTACTACCTGCAGTCCGTGGCGCTGGACCCCGAATACGCACAAGTGCGCGAATACCTGGGCGAGGCCTACGTGATCAGGGGAAGGCTTGACCTGGCTCAGGAACAGCTCGCGAAAATCGAGACCCTGTGCAGCAAGGCCTGCGAAGAGTACGAAGACCTGGCCGACGCCATCGCACGTGCGGCGGATGAACCGGCGTCTTCGTGAACAAGGTCACTGCCACCTGCACGCTGCCGCCAGTGCCTCGCTGCCGGGCAGCCGACTGGAGTCCTGCGGCGCTTTCTGGTCTAGTAGCGCTCCAGTCACGATGAATCCGCCAGGACGGATTCCGTTCACACACCCGCTGCACTCTGTTGCCGCACATGATTAAGGTCCTTTTGATGTCTGCCCACCGTATCAAGCAAGCCCTGTCCTGCCTGTCCATGCTGGCATGCCTGACGTCCACTTCCGTCTTCGCCCACGCCCACCTCGAAAGTCAGTTGCCCGCCGCTGACAGCGAAGTCACCGCGCCCAAAGAGTTGCGCCTGACCTTCTCCGAGGGCGTGGAGGAAAAATTCACCAAGGTCGCCATCAGCCTCGACGGGCCAGGCGACAGCACCGAAATCATCCAGACGCAAAGCGTCGCGACCGACCCTGCCGACAACAAGGTTCTGATCGTGACGCCGGCCATGCCGCTGGCTCCCGGCAAATACAAGGTCGAGTGGCACGCAGCCTCAGTGGACACACACAAGAGCGAAGGCGTTTATCGCTTCAAGGTCACCCCATAACGCCATGCACGATGGACTGATCGCCTGCCGCTTCCTGCATTTCGGCGCTGTTCTGTTGATGTTCGGCATCGTTTTATTTCGACGCGTGCTGTTCGCATCGCCGTTGCGCGCATTCGAAGCAGGCCCGGCGCGGCGCACGGTCGACACGGCACTGACGTGCCTTGCGGCACTGGCGCTGGTCAGTGCCGTGGCCTGGTTGATGCTCACCGCAGCCAATCTTGCCGATGGCTGGGGCGACGCAATCGACCCACAGACGTTGGCGTTGGTGCTGGGCAATACCTTCTTCGGCCACGTCTGGATCGTCCATCTTGCGCTCAGCGCACTGGCGTTCGGCATCTCGTTGCGTGCCAGCACGCTGCCTTCCGTGCTGCCGGTGCTGATCAACGCCCTGCTCCTGTTGACCCTGGCCCCCGTTGGCCATGGCGCCATGTTCGACGGCGGGCGCGGGCTGCTGCTGGTGCTCAACCAGATGCTGCACCTGATCGGCGTCGCCACCTGGCTCGGCGGCCTGGCGATGCTCGCCCTGCTGCTGGGCGTATGTTCCGAGGTCGACATGCCGGCGATCCTGCGCCGTTTCAGTGGCATCGGCTACGTGCTGGTGGCGCTGATTGTCGTCACCGGGCTGATCAACGTGCGGGCGCTGAGCGGTGCGCTCTGGCCGGACCCTGCATTTTCCGGGTTCGGTCTGGTGCTGGCGGTGAAAATCGCTCTGGTGCTGTGCATGCTGGCGCTGGCCGGGCTGAACCGCCAGCTGTCCCGCGCCACCGAGCTACGCCTGCCGTGGTTGCGCGCCAGTGTGTTGCTCGAATGCCTGTTTGGCGCGGCCGCGTTGGGCGCGGTTTCATTGCTGGGCACGCTGCCGCCGATGCTGGCGTGAATTTGAGCGCAAGACTCGGAGTTTCAGCCCGCCGCACCGGCCCTAATCTGTACCACAACAACGCATTTGCAGAGGAAGGTCGCCCATGAGCCGCAACAAAATCCCCTCCGCGCCCAGCGCCGAGCACGACCCACGCTGGGCCGCCGTGCTGTCGCGAGACCCGTCGGCCGATGCTCGATTCGTCTACGCGGTGCGTACCACCGGCGTCTACTGCCGGCCGAGCAGCGTTTCGCGCCTGCCCCGCCCGGAGAACGTGGTCTTCTTCGACACCCCGGCCCAGGCCGAAGCGGCAGGCTATCGCCCCAGCAAGCGCGCGACGCCAGACCGTACCGACCTTGCCGAACAGCACATCGCGATTGTCTCCCGCGCCTGCCGTCAGATTGCCGAAGCCGAGCAGCCGCCCACGCTCAACGAGCTCGCTGAGCCTGCAGGGATGAGCCCCTGGCACTTTCACCGCGTGTTCAAATCGGTCACCGGCCTCACGCCCAAGGCCTATGCCAGCGCGCATCGGGCCGACAAGGTCCGGACGAAACTGGCGCGGACCGGCACCATCACCGACGCCATGTACGACGCCGGTTTCAACTCCAACAGCCGTTTTTACGAATCCAGCACTCGGTTGCTGGGCATGAAACCCAGTGATTACCGCAAGGGCGGCACCAACGCCGACATCCGCTTCGCCGTGGGAGAATGTTTTCTGGGCGCCATTCTCGTTGCGCAAAGCCAGCGCGGCGTGTGCGCCATTCTGTTGGGCGAAGATCCGGGCCAGTTGGTCAATGACCTGCAAGACCAGTTTCACAACGCCAGGTTGATTGGCGCCGATGCCGGTTTCGAGCAACTGATCGCGCAAGTGGTGGGTTTCGTCGAAGCCCCCGGACTGGGCCTGGATCTGCCGCTGGACCTGCAAGGCACGGCGTTCCAGCAACGGGTGTGGCAGGCGCTGTCGCAGATCCCGCCAGGCGCCACGGCCAGCTACGCACAGATTGCCGAACGCATCGGTGCACCCGGATCGTTCCGCGCCGTCGCTCAGGCCTGTGGCGCGAACCGGCTGGCGGTGGCGATCCCCTGCCATCGCGTGGTCCGCAGCGATGGCGAGCTGTCGGGCTATCGCTGGGGCGTGGAGCGCAAGCGCAAACTGCTGGATCGCGAGGCAGAAGCAAACGTTGGTAACAGCTTGGTTTTTGAGAAACGATAACGGCGGCGTAAGGTCCTGACTCCCGGTCAAAACAAGGAGCAAGGACGTGCCCGCCACTCTTGAGAAAGCGCTCAGCGACAGCGCACCGTCATTCTGGCTGATAGCCGACCAACTCAACGCACGCAACGAAACGCAACGTCTGGATTACATCCGCTCGGGGTTTCCTCCCGGCTGGGTCAAGGCGCTGCGCAACGCCTTCCGCCTGAGCAACGCCCAGCTCGAAGCCTTGCTCGCCACCTCCGTCTCCACCCTCGAGCGACGCCTGCGCCAGCAACGTCCGCTGGATGTGGTCGGCTCCGAACGACTGGATCGCGTGGCAACCCTTGCCACCCATGCCGCCGAACTGTTCGAAGACCAGAACGCCGCCCGGCGCTGGATGATGACCGCCAATCACGCCCTCAACCAGCAGACGCCAATTGCCCTGTGCGAAACCGAAATCGGCGCGCGTCAGGTGCGTCGCGTACTCAGCGCGATGCATTACGGTGGAGTGGTCTGATGCTGGCCTGGAGAATCTGCAAGCAGAGCGCCATCGATGACTTGTCCGGGCAGGGCGCGGCGGCGTTCGGCGGGCGCTGGAATCATCCCGATCACGCCGCCGTCTATCTGAGCCTGAGCGCAGCCGGCTGTGCGCTGGACAGGCTGATTCTCGGCACCGGTGCGCCTTGTCCCGGGAGCTGTCTCGTGCAACTGCAACTGCCGAGCGACCCGCAGCTCTACCGGACGCCGACGCTGGACGAACTGCCTCCCGGTTGGGACGCCCTGCCGGCAGACAGAGCGAGCATGGATTTCGGCAGCGAGTGGCTGGAGCGCCATGACCAGTTGGGGCTGATCGTGCCGTCGGCGACGATCACCCACACGCGCAATCTGTTGCTCAACCCCAGGCATGCCGCCATCGCCCAGATCCGGGTGATGGCGGTCAGCGCCTTTAGCTGCGCCTGATCAGCGCTGGACGTCCACCACCACTCGACCGCGCACTTGGCCTTGCATCAGTTGCTGCGCGGTTTGCACCACCTCGCTCAGACCGATTTCCTGACTGATCAACGGCAACACCGAGAGATCCAGGTCCCTGCCCAGACGCGCCCATGCGTCGAGACGGTCCTGCCGCGGACGCGTCACGCTGTCGATCCCGGCCAGGGTCACGCCGCGCAGAATGAAGGGCGCCACCGACGCCGGAAAATCCATCCCTTGTGCAAGCCCGCACGCAGCAACCGTCCCTCGGTAACGCATGCTTGCGCAGACATTGGCCAGGGTGTGGCTGCCCACGGAATCAATCGCCCCCGCCCAGCGCTCTTTCGCCAACGGCCGGCCGGGTTCGGACAAGGTCGCCCGGTCGATGATCTGCGCAGCGCCCAGTTGTTTCAGGTACTCGCTCTGATCCGCACGCCCGGTCGACGCCACGACCTGGTAGCCCAGCCGGGAAAGAAGCGCGATGGCGAAGCTGCCGACGCCGCCGTTGGCCCCGGTCACGAGGATTTCGCCCTTGTCCGGCGTGACGTCATTTTTCTCCAGCGCCATGATGGCCAGCATCGCGGTGTAGCCTGCGGTGCCGATGGCCATGGACTGGGCGGCAGTGAACGCTTCGGGTAGCGGGATCAGCCACTTGCCTTCCAGCCGCGCCATCTGCGCCAGCCCGCCCCAATGACCTTCCCCCACACCCCAGCCATTGAGCAGCACTGCATCGCCCGGCTTGAACTCGGGGTTGCTGCTTTGCTCGACCGTACCGGCAAGGTCGATCCCCGGCACCATCGGGAACGCGCGCACGATCGGCCCCTTTCCAGTGATCGCGAGACCATCCTTGTAATTCAGCGTGCTGTAGGCGACCCGTACCGTGACATCGCCTTCGGGTAGCCGGGACTCGTCGAGGGACGTCAATTCTGCCCGATAACTGTCGTCGTCTTTATTGATCAATATGCCTTTGAACATGCCTTGCCTCCTATTTAGACCAATCGTCTATAAATACGCCTGAAGAGATCAGCGCGGCAGGCCGCGCAGAAATCCGATGATGAAGGTGTTAAGGGGTTTGTCGCTTTTTACCAGCCGGGCCCGCAAGACCGCGCCTTCCCAGCCAATCCAGAAATACGCTGCGAGTTCAGCACAGTCGGCATGCTGAGGCAGCTCGCCGGCCTGCTTGGCCGCTTCGAAACAGACTTCCAGGCGGCGTTGCCAGTCCAGGAAGATATTCTCCAGCACCTCCCGAAAACCTTCCGGCAGGATGCTGACCTCTTGGCCCATGTTGCCCACCAGGCAGCCACACCGGTAGTCGTAACTGGCCATGCTGGTCTTGGAAAACTGGACGAAACCGGCCAGCCGCTCCATGGGCGACAACGATTCGTCGAGCAGCCAGCGATCCAGGCGCTTGGCGAAGAACGCGGCGTAGCGCTCCAGTACGGCAAAGCCAAACGCCTCTTTACTGGCGAAATAGTGATAAAACGAGCCTTTCGGCACGCCGACCCGCTTGAGGACGCCGTCGATGCCAGTGGCCGTGAAACTTTGTTCGGTCAAGACCTCGACGCCGCAGCGGATCAAAGCGTCCCGAGTATCGAAGTCGTCGGCCCGCGCGACCTTGGGGGGTCGACCGGGACGTCGTGGTTTTGCGAGGATGTCATTCATGGGATTGCATATTAGACCGACCGTCTATTAAATCAACCCGCCCTGAGTATTTTGTTTCACTGCCCTGGAGACCTGCCGATGATTGCCTGGCCCGACACGCGACTGCTCAAGCTGTTTGGTATCGAACTGCCCATCCTGCAAGCGCCCATGGCCGGCGCGTCCGGTTCGGCACTGGCCATCGCTGTCGGCAACGCGGGCGGCCTGCCATCGCTGCCCTGTGCGATGCTCAGCCCGACGCAGATCCGTGAGGAAGTCGCGCTGATCCGTGCCGGCACCCGCGCGCCGCTGAACCTCAACTTCTTCTGCCATCAGAACCCGGACGCCAATCCTCAGGCCGATGACGCCTGGAAAGCGCTGCTCAAGCCCTACTACGAGGAACTGGGCGCGGACTATGACGCCCCTACGCCGACCTCGAGCCGCGCGCCTTTCGACGATGCCGCCTGTTCGCTGGTTGAAGAACTCAAGCCCGAAGTCGTCAGTTTTCATTTCGGCTTGCCGGACACGAGCTTGCTGCAGCGCGTGAAAGCGACAGGTGCCAAGGTGATTTCTTCGGCGACCACCGTGGCTGAAGCGGTCTGGCTGGAACAACACGGTTGCGACGCCATCATTGCCATGGGGCTGGAAGCCGGTGGCCATCGCGGCATGTTCCTGAGCGATCAGCTTTACACCCAGGTCGGCACGCTGGCGTTGGTGCCTCAAGTCGTCGATGCGGTGAGTGTTCCGGTGATTGCAGCGGGCGGGATTGCTGACAGCCGTGGCATCGCGGCGTCCTTCATGCTCGGCGCCAGCGCGGTGCAACTGGGCACCGTGTACCTGTTCACGCCGCAAGCCAAGGTCACTCGCCTGCATCAGGCTGCGCTGGGCAGCGCGACTGACAGCGACACCGCCGTGACTAATATTTTCACCGGCCGCCCGGCGCGCGGCATCGTCAACCGGATCATGCGCGAGATCGGACCGATCAGTGCAGCGGCGCCGGCATTCCCGACCGCAGGCGGCGCGCTGATTCCACTGCGCAATCAGGCCGAGCCACAAGGCGACGACGGGTTCATGAACCTCTGGGCAGGTCAGGCCGTGGGCATCAAGCATCAATTACCGGCCGAAGACCTGACCCGGCAGTTGGCGATTCAAGCGCTGGAAAGGCTGGCGGGCGTGAAAAACTGAGGAATACGCGCAGGACAGGCTTCCTTGAGGTGACCACTCGCTATATATTTCGCTGCATAGCGTTTGGCCGGTATCCGGTTGACGTCCCTCATCACCTCATAACAAGCCTACGGAGCCCTCATGCGCGCAATGTCCCTTCGCGTCACGCTTAAATCCCTGGCCATCGCCGCTGCGGCCTTGTCAATCGGCACGGCGTTCGCGGACGAAGTCCAAGTGGCGGTGGCTGCCAACTTCACAGCGCCGATTCAGGCGATTGCCAGGGATTTTGAAAAGGACACCGGGCACAAGCTGGTGGCCTCGTTCGGCGCGACAGGACAGTTCTACACGCAGATCAAAAACGGCGCGCCGTTCGAAGTGTTCCTTGCCGCCGACGACACCACGCCGGCCAGGCTTGAAAGCGAGAACGAGATCGTCAAGGGGTCTCGCTTCACCTACGCCGTCGGTACGCTGGCCCTGTGGTCGGCCAAAGAGGGTTACGTCGATGACAAAGGCCAGGTGCTCAAGGACAACGCCTACCAGCACCTGTCCATCGCCAATCCAAAAGCTGCGCCCTATGGCCTGGCTGCCACGCAGGTTCTGGACAAACTGGGCCTGACCGCCACCACTCAAGCGAAAATCGTCGAAGGCCAGAGCATCGCTCAGGCGTATCAGTTCGTGCAGACGGGCAACGCTGAACTGGGCTTTGTCGCGCTGTCGCAGGTGTTCAAGGACGGCAAGCTGACCAGCGGATCGGCGTGGATCGTCCCGGCCGACCTGCATGAACCGATCAAACAGGACGCCGTCATCCTCAATAAAGGCAAGGACAACGCTGCCGCCAAGGCGCTGATGGATTACCTCAAAGGCCCGAAAGCCGCGGCGGTGATCAAATCCTTCGGGTATCAGCTGTAAATGCCACTGGACAGTGCTGACCTGGCGGCCATCGGCCTAACGCTGAAACTGGCGTCGCTGACCACCGTGATTCTGCTGATCGTCGGCACGCCCATCGCGCTCTGGCTGGCGCGAACCCGCTCGTGGCTCAAAGGCCCGGTGGGCGCTGTGGTCGCCCTGCCTCTGGTGCTGCCGCCTACGGTGATCGGCTTTTATCTGCTGCTGTTGCTCGGGCCGAACGGCGCGCTGGGGCAATTCACGCAGAGCATCGGACTGGGCACGCTGACCTTCAGTTTTACCGGGCTGGTCATCGGTTCCGTGCTGTACTCCATGCCCTTCGTGGTGCAACCGCTGCAGAACGCCTTTGTGGCGATTGGCTCGCGACCGCTCGAAGTCGCGGCCACCCTGCGCGCCAGCCCCTGGGACACGTTCTTTTCGGTGGTGCTGCCACTGGCGCGTCCCGGCTTCATCACCGGCGCGATTCTGGGGTTTGCTCACACCGTCGGCGAATTTGGCGTCGTGCTGATGATCGGCGGCAACATTCCCCAGAAAACCCGCGTGGTCTCGACCCAGATCTACAACCACGTCGAGTCCCTGGAATATGCTCAAGCGCACTGGCTGGCCGGGTCCATGCTGGTGTTTTCCTTCCTGGTTCTGTTGGCGCTCTACTCCAGCGGCAAGACCAAAGCTGCCTGGAGCTGACCCATGACCGCCTCGATCGAAGTCCGCCTGAACGTGGACTTTCCCAATTTCAACGTCAATGTCGATCTGGCCTTGCCCGGACGCGGCGTGACCGCGCTGTATGGCCATTCGGGGTCGGGCAAGACCACCTGCCTGCGCTGCATCGCCGGCCTGGAGAAGTCTGCCAACGCCCTCATCCGCATCAACGGCGAGACCTGGCAGGACACTGCCGAGGGCGTCTTCGTGCCCGTGCACAAGCGCGCGCTGGGCTACGTGTTCCAGGAAGCCAGCCTGTTCGCGCACCTGACCGTGCGGGCCAATCTGGAGTTTGGCCTCAAGCGCATCAAGGCCAGCGAAAGCAGGGTGCAACTGACGCAGGCGGCGGCACTGCTGGGCATCGATCATCTGCTCGATCGGCGGCCCGACACCTTGTCAGGCGGTGAACGGCAGCGGGTCGGCATTGCCCGGGCGCTGCTGACCAGCCCGCGTCTGCTGCTGCTCGATGAGCCCCTGGCGGCGCTCGATGCGCAGCGCAAAAGCGAGATCCTTCCCTATCTGGAAAGGCTTCACGACGAGCTCGACATCCCCATGATTTACGTCAGCCACTCTCAGGACGAAGTCGCAAGGCTGGCCGATCATCTGGTCCTGCTCAGCAACGGCAAGGCCCTCGCCAGCGGGCCGATCGGTGAAACCCTCGCCCGCCTGGACCTGCCGCTGGCCATGGGTGATGACGCCGGCGTAGTGATTCAGGGCTCGGTCGTGGCTTATGACGCCCGTTATCACCTGGTCACCGTGCGCCTGCCCCACAGCGAGTTGAGCATTCGCGTTGCCCACTCCGCGCTGGAAGCGGGCAAGCCGCTGCGCTTCAAGGTGCAGGCACGGGACGTCAGCCTGAGCGTGCAACCGGATGCGCAAAGCAGCATCCTCAATCGCCTGCCGGTGACGGTGATCAGCGAAGTGGCGGCCGATAACGCTGCCCACGTGCTGGTACGACTCGACGCAGGCGGCACGGCGCTGCTGGCACGCATCACCCGTTATTCCCGTGATCAGTTGGGGCTGGCGCCCGGTCAGCAACTCTGGGCACAGATCAAATCGGTCGCGCTGCTGGCCTAGCCTCCGACGCGTCCCGGCTCGGGGCGTTGGCGGGCAGTGGCGCACGGCGATGGAAATTTGTCGGCACGACTGAGCGAGGCAAAGGTCAATGCAAAGACCCGTTATCAGGATTGACCGCCATGCAGGAACCCGCCCTTCTCGAAGCTTTGCCCAAGGATCTGCACTACGTCGATGACAGCCAGCCGGGCTTCACTCGCAAGATTCTGCGCGGCAAATTCGCCTATTTCGACACCGAAGGCGCACGTGTTCGTGACGAAGCTGAAATCAAGCGCATCAATGCGCTGGTGATTCCGCCGGCCTACACCGACGTCTGGATTTGCGCCGATCCGTGCGGGCACCTGCAAGCCACCGGGCGTGACGCGCGAGGCCGCAAGCAATATCGCTATCACCCGCGCTGGCGCGAGATTCGCGACGAAAACAAGTATTCCCGCATGATCGCCTTCGGCAAGGCACTGCCCAAGGTGCGCAAGCAACTGGAGGCGCAGCTGGCCCAGCCGGGCATGGGCCGTGAAAAGGTCATGGCCGCCGTGGTGTCGTTGCTGGACCAGACGCTGATTCGCATCGGCAACAGCCAGTACGCCCGCGACAACCGCTCTTACGGCCTGACCACGCTGCGCAACAAACACGTCGACGTGCATGGCAGCAAGATCCTCTTCCAGTTTCGCGGCAAAAGCGGCGTCGAACATCAGATCAGCGTGACCGATCGGCGCCTGGCCAACATCATCAAGCGGTGCATGGAGTTGCCGGGGCAGAACCTGTTTCAGTACCTGGACGATGACGGACAGCGCCACACTGTCAGCTCCTCGGACATCAACCAGTATCTGCACAAGCTCACTGGCGCCGATTTCACCGCCAAGGACTATCGCACCTGGGCAGGCAGTGCGATGGCACTGGCCACCCTGCGCAAGCTGGAGTGGGAACCGGAGGCCGACGCCAAGAAGCATATCGTTGCGATGGTCAAGGAGGTGGCCCGATTGCTGGGCAATACTCCGGCGGTCTGTCGCAAATGCTACATCCATCCAGCGGTTCTGGAAGCGTTCGTGATTGGCGAACTGTCCAAACTGCCCCGCTTGCGCCAGCGCAAGGGGCTGCGCCTGGAGGAAGCGGCGCTCGCCGGTTTCCTTCAGGGCCTGCAAGCCGCCGAAGCGCTGAGTGAATCCACAGGAGAAAAACCATGACGTCCGATCAACCCCATGTTCCAGGCGAAGACCTCAACGATCCGAAGGCGAAACCGGCAGATGTTGCCGATGACCGCGAGCGCCGCCGCGAAAGCCGGCAGGACGAGCCCCTGACCGGGGGCGACAACGACGTCGCTGGGCATACCCCGAAAGTGCCTGGCGCACAGTAAGCTGCACGCATTGTTTTACCGGATTCAGGGCCTTATTCATGACCACTCCGCCGTACCTGCCTGACGACGCCGATCCGCGCGCCAGCGTCCCCTTCACTGTCGACGCCGACGCACCGGGATTCGTCCGGGTGCGAGGCGCGCGTGAGCACAATCTCAAGGATGTCGACGTCGACATTCCCCGGGACGCGCTCGTGGTATTCACCGGCGTGTCAGGTTCCGGCAAATCGTCGCTGGCGTTCTCGACGCTGTACGCCGAAGCGCAGCGGCGCTATTTCGAATCGGTTGCGCCTTACGCGCGGCGTCTGATCGATCAGGTCGGCGTGCCCAATGTGGACTCCATCGACGGTTTGCCGCCGGCGGTGGCGCTGCAGCAGCAACGCGGCACGCCCAGCACGCGCTCCTCGGTCGGCAGCGTGACGACCCTGTCCAGCCTGATTCGCATGCTGTATTCGCGCGCCGGCCATTACCCCGCCGGGCAACCGATGCTGTACGCGGAAGACTTCTCGCCGAACCTGCCCCAAGGCGCCTGCCCGGAGTGCCACGGCCTCGGTCGGGTTTACGACGTGCCGGAAGCATTGATGGTGCCGGATGACTCACTGACGATCCGCCAGCGGGCGGTCGCCTCATGGCCTTTGGCGTGGCAGGGCCAGAATCAGCGGGACATCCTTGTTACCCTGGGATACGACGTTGACATCCCGTGGCGCGATCTGCCGAAAAAGCAGCGCGACTGGATTCTTTACACCGAAGAGCAGCCTACTGCGCCGGTCTACGCAGGCCTGACGCCCGAAGAAACCCGGATCGCCCTCAAACGCAAAATGGAGCCCAGTTATCAGGGCACGTTCATCGGCGCCCGGCGCTATGTGCTGCACACCTTTACTCATTCGCAAAGCGCGCTGATGAAAAAGCGCGTGTCTCGATTCATGCGCGGCAGCCCCTGTCCGCTCTGCGACGGCAAGCGTCTGAAACGTGAGGCGCTGTCGGTGACGTTCGCAGGCCTTGATATCGGCGAGCTGTCGCAGATGCCGTTGCTGCGTCTGGCTGAAGTGCTGCGTCCGGTTGCCGCTGGCACCCTGGATCAGGACAGCGACGCTCATGTACTGGATCGCGACCAGATCAAGGACGCGCGCAAAAAGCGGGTCAAGGCCGGCGGCTCGGCCCACGACGCAGCGCCCGACGTGCGCGCCACGCCGAACATGTCCATCGAGAAGCGCCTGGCCGCGCAACGCATCGCGCAGGATCTGCTGGCGCGCGTCAGTACATTGACCGAACTGGGGCTGGGTTATTTGGCCCTTGACCGGAGCACGCCGTCGTTGTCGTCCGGCGAACTGCAGCGCTTGCGCCTGGCGACGCAACTGGGCTCGCAGCTGTTCGGCGTGATTTACGTGCTGGACGAGCCTTCGGCCGGGCTGCATCCCGCCGACAGTGAAGCGTTGTTCACCGCCCTTCAGCAACTCAAGGCGGCGGGAAATTCGCTGTTCGTCGTCGAGCACGACCTTGAAACCATGCGCCGCGCCGACTGGCTCATCGACGTCGGCCCTGCGGCTGGCGAGAATGGCGGACGTGTCCTATACAGCGGCCCTCCGGCCGGGCTTTCGGCCATAGAAACCTCGCAGACTCGGCTTCATCTGTTCGCCGATCACAGCGAACTGCGCACCGACCGGCGTCCTGCGTCTGGCTGGCTGAAACTTGAGGGCATCACTCGCAACAACCTCGATAATCTGTCGGCCGCCTTCCCGCTGGGTTGCTTCACTGCCGTGACCGGTATTTCCGGCTCGGGTAAATCCAGCCTGGTCAGCCAGGCCCTGCTGGAACTGGTCGGTGCGCAGTTGGGGCGTGCGGTGAACAACCCGGATCAGGAGGAGCCGAGTCTGGAGGACGATGCGCCGCAAGCCACCGGTGGCCATATTGCCGGCGGGCTCGAGTCGATCAAGAGGCTGGTGCAAGTGGATCAGAAGCCCATTGGCCGCACGCCGCGCTCCAACCTGGCGACCTACACCGGCCTGTTCGATAACGTGCGTAAGCTGTTTGCCGCTACCCCGGACGCGCAGGCTGCCGGCTATGACGCAGGACAATTCTCTTTCAACGTCGCCAAAGGTCGCTGCCCGGTGTGCGAAGGCGAAGGATTTGTCAGCGTCGAGTTGCTGTTCATGCCCAGCGTCTACGCGCCCTGCCCGACCTGCCATGGTGCGCGGTACAACCCGAAGACGCTGGGCATTCAATGGCAGGGATTGAGCATTGCGCAGGTCCTGCAATTGACGGTCGATCAGGCCGTCGAGGTATTCGCCCAACAGCCTGCCGTGTTGCGTTCGCTGACCGTGCTGCGCGACATCGGTTTGGGCTATCTGCGCCTCGGCCAGCCGGCGACTGAACTGTCCGGCGGCGAAGCCCAGCGCATCAAGCTTGCCACCGAATTACAACGCAGCCAGCGTGGGGCGACGCTGTACGTGCTGGACGAACCCACCACCGGTCTGCATCCCACGGACGTCGATCGACTGCTCACCCAACTCAACGCCCTGGTCGACGCTGGCCACAGTGTGATCGTGGTCGAGCATGAAATGCGTGTCGTGGCGCAGAGCGACTGGGTGATCGACATCGGTCCAGGCGCTGGCGACAAGGGTGGGACCATCGTCGCCAGCGGCACGCCGGAAGCGGTGATAAACGTCGCGCAGAGTCGCACCGCTCCGTTCCTGCGCAAGGCCATGCCGCAGCATCGGGTCAAAGAATCAGCCAGGTAATACCGGCGCAGATCGCGATCAACACTGCACAACCGAAAAACTGAAGGTCGGTGGCAAAATCCAGTTCATCATCCATCGCAATGCACTCCATGGGATTCAGATGAATGAATGGATTCTGGCCATTTGCCCAAGTTCAGCGATTTTTTGAGCAGAAATGACCGGTTCCGATCACGACTGAGCAGTCAATCCATGGCCGGGAAGATGCGGACATGGCCTGCGCGATGTTGCGGCATGCGCAGCGCCTCCACTCATCAGCTGGCCTGCACCCTTTCGCCTGATGACCGCTCCAATGGCACACAGTCTCAGGAGGCAACGATCATGAACAAAATCACTGGCGCCCTCGCCCTCGCAGGTTTGTTTTCAGTCTGTTCACTCAATGCACTCGCGACCGAAGACAAAAATCCGCAGACCGCGCTTCCAGTGGACGGTCACGCGCAACCGGCAGAGTCCAATGCAGAAAAAGCCAACAAACGCGGCGAAGAAGCCTCCGGCTCGAATTCAGGCGCAGACGCCGATGCGTTGATTAAAGAGAAAGAAGCGCACAGCGCTGAGAAGAAGCCGGCCCAGTAGCACAAACGACTCAGGCGCTCTGGAGAGATCCATGAGCGCCTGAGTCAGACGGTTCGCAGCGCACAATACCGCGCTGCCCGCCCGTTAGCGGCCTGCGATCAGGCCGCCGTCGACGTGCAGAATCTCACCCGTTGAGAACGCCGCATCCTCAAGGTAAAGCACGGCACGCACGATGTCCTCGACGTCTCCCAGCTTGTTCATCGGGTGGAAAGCAGCCAGTTGCTCGACGATCTGCGGATCGTGCATCGGGGTCCGGATCACGCCGGGCGCGACCGCATTCACTCGAATGCCACGCTGGGCGTACTCGATCGCGAGGCTCTTGGTGGCCGAGTTCATCCCGCCCTTGGTGAGCATCGCGATGAAGGCCGGCGACAGTGAACTGGCGAACTCCGCAGTGGACGCGGTGATCTGCACCACATGACCGCTGCCCTGAGCCAGCATCACAGGAATGACCGCTTGAGTGGCGAAAAAGAATCCGTCCAGGTTCGTCCGCAACTTCAGCCGGTAATCATCCTCGGTGTAGTCGGTAAACGCCTTGCCGATGAAGATCCCCGCGTTGTTGACCAGCGTGTCGATACGGCCGAACCGCTCCATCGCGGCGGCGACCAGATGCTTGCTCGTCTCGGGATCACCAATGTCCCCCGCGACCGTGATGAGATCCGGATCCCTGGAAGGCTGGATCGAGCGCGACGTCGCGACGACTGCGTATCCTCGGGCGCGGAACGCGTGGACGATGGCCTCGCCCATGCCTTGCGAAGCGCCGGTGACTATCGCGACTTTCTTGATATCTGGCATTGCTGACTCCTTCTTGCTCGTTTGATGAGCCGAAGATAGAGCGTTGTCAGCTGATCGAATATTCCCTATCTTCTCTCAATGACTGATCAAAAACGCACAGCCCTCGATTGGCAGGATGTCAGGATCTTTTTGGCGCTGGCGCGTCACGGAAGCCTCTCAGCAGCCGCCAGAATGCTCTCGGTCAACCATGCAACGGTTGCACGCCGGCTTCGTTCGCTGGAGGACAGCCTGGGCGAGAAGCTCGTGGAGCGGCGCCCGGACGGCTATGTCCTGACACTGGCGGGCACCCACGCCCTTCAGGCTGCCAGTGAGATGGAGCAGGCCGCCCAGGTACTGGGCCGCGGCATGCAAGACGGATCCCCTTCGGGCCTCGTCAGAATCAGCTCATCGCCGGGGCTGTGCGGGGGGTTTCTGATTTCCCGCTTGCCTGAGCTGATCGCCCGTCATCCGCGTCTGGATATCGATCTGGCACCTACACTGCGTTCGGTCAGCCTCGACCGACATGAAGCCGACATCGCCATTCGCTTCGACATCCCCAAGGACGGAGACATCGTCGCTCGCCCGCTGACCACGGTTGGCTACGGGTTTTACGGGACGCAGGAGGTCTGTCAGGGGACTGAAAATGGAGTCAGCCCCGTCTTCATCGGCTTTAACGAGGCCGACGGTTATCTGTCCCAGGAAATCTGGATGACCCAGCATTTTCCCCGCGCGCGCGTGGCCTTTCGCGCCAAAGACCAGTTTCTCCAGTCCATCGCCGCGCGCTCGGGGATAGGACTCGCGTTGATCCCCCACTACATTGGCCGGGCCGACCCGCAGCTGCGCTTGTGCGATCTGGGTCCCGTGCCACCGAGCAGAGAGGTGTTCCTGCTGACCCGGGGACGCGACCGGAAAGATTCGTCGATCAGAACGGTTGCGCAAGAGATAGGTGAGATGTTCGATCAGGCGCGCTCGCTGTTCACGTGAGCACGTTCAGATGAGAGATTTGGGCAAGACGGCAGGTCCCGACGGGTGCAAGACAGCGGAACAATGCTTTTGTAGAGACGTGCGAGCTTCTCAAACCGGCAAGAAAAAAGGCGCTTCGGATTGCTCCGCAAGCGCCTTTTCTTGAATGGTGCCCCGAGCCGGAGTCGAACCGGCACATCCTTTCGGACGACGGATTTTAAGTCCGGTGTGTCTACCAATTTCACCATCAGGGCGATAGTGCAGATCAGCTTGGAGCCCTACGGCTATGAAGCTGACAAGAGCTGGGAATATATACATCCCCACGCAGTGAAGCAAGCCGAAAACGCCCTCGTTCAGGGCGAAAACAAATTCCATCCGGAAATAAAAAAGCTCTGTAAATCATAGATCTACAGAGCTCGTTTATAGTGGAGGCCGAGGTCGGAATCGAACCGGCGTAAGCGGATTTGCAATCCGCGGCATAACCATTTTGCTACTCGGCCTCAAACGCCAAACGATCAGACAACGACCGCACAACGCATACAAACTGGAGCGGGAAACGAGACTCGAACTCGCGACCCCGACCTTGGCAAGGTCGTGCTCTACCAACTGAGCTATTCCCGCTTGGTGTGGGCGCCATTCTATAGATTCAAATGACCCCGTCAACCCCTTGATTTAAAAATACTTATCTCGGCATGCCGTCTCGCTCCAGCACGAGAAACGGGTAGCGCCGCTTGAGCAAACTGAGACGCTACTCCTCGGTGGTCGTCCTCAAATGCGGCCATGCCGCCCGGAGGTATTGCACCATTGACCACAAGGTCAGGCCTGCGGCGACCATCAGCAGTACGTAACCCAATACGACCCAGAACGTGAACGCAGGTGGGTTGGCCAGCAGAATCACCAGCGCGAGCATCTGCGCCGCGGTTTTCCATTTGCCCAGGTTGGAGACAGCGACCTGAGCGCGCGCCCCCAGCTCGGCCATCCATTCGCGCAACGCGGAGATGACGATTTCCCGGCCGATGATCACCGCTGCCGGTAACGTCAGCCAGAAATTGGCATGCGCCTGAACCAGCAGCACCAGCGCGACCGCGACCATGAGCTTGTCGGCCACCGGATCGAGGAAGGCGCCGAACGGCGTGCTCTGCTGCAGGCGTCGGGCGAGATAGCCATCCAGCCAGTCCGTCGCCGCGGCCAGCGCGAAAACCGAACTGGCAGCCATGTAGCTCCAGTAATAAGGCAGATAGAACAGCAGAATGAAGATCGGAATCAGCAGGACACGTAATACGGTAATCAGATTAGGGATATTCATCGGCACAACTGGCTACGAGGTGAGCGGGCATTCTACTCGCTGTGCAGGTTCGCATAAATCGACTCTGCGAGCTTTTTACTGATTCCCGGTGCTTTGGCGATTTCTTCGACGCTGGCGCGAGACAATTCCTGCAGGCCACCGAAGTGCTTGAGCAGGTCTCTGCGTCGTGTCGGGCCGACACCGGCTACCCCTTCCAGGGTTGAAGTGCGCCGCGTTTTGCCACGGCGCGCCCGGTGTCCGGTAATCGCAAAACGGTGGGCCTCGTCGCGGATCTGCTGGATCAGGTGAAGCGCGGGGGAATCGCCTTTGAGCGTGAATTCATGGGCGGCGTCATTGAGGTAAAGGGTCTCGAAGCCGGCCTTTCGTGTGGTGCCTTTGGCCACGCCCAGCAGAATCAGATCGGGAATCGCCAGCTCATTCATTACGTCGCGGGCCATGTTCAACTGCCCCTTGCCGCCATCCACCAGCAGGATGTCTGGCAGCTTGCCCTCGCCGTCCTTGATCTTGCCGAAACGCCGTGTCAGCGCCTGATGCATCGCTGCGTAATCGTCCCCGGCCGTGACGCCCTCGATGTTGTAGCGCCGATAATCCGACTTGATTGGCCCTTCTGGCCCGAACACCACGCACGACGCCACCGTCGCCTCGCCACTGGAATGGCTGATGTCGTAGCATTCCAGGCGTTGCGGCGGCTCGTCGAGCTTGAGCACTTCAGCCAGCGCTTCGAAGCGCGCGGCGACATGCTGCCGGTTGGCCAGACGCGCTGCCAGTGCCTGCTCGGCATTGGTCACCGCCAGTTGCTGCCAGCGAGCGCGTGTACCGCGCACCCGATGACTGATGACGATTTCGCGCCCGCGAGAAGCCTCGATCGCTTCGATCAATGCCGGGAAATCTTCATTGACCACGTTGACGATGACTTCGCCCGGCAACTCCCGCTCGCCGCCGCCCAGAAAATACTGCGCGAGGAACGCCGACATGACTTCACCGACCTCTTCCTCGATGCCAACCTGCGGGAAGAAATTCTTGCTGCCCAGCACCCGACCGCCGCGCACGCTGATGAGGTGAACGCAAGCGCCGCCCGGGTTGACGAATGCGGCTACGACATCGACATCGCCAGTGCCGGCTTCCATGCTTTGCTGATCCTGCACACGACGCAGCAGACCGATCTGATCGCGAAGCTCGGCGGCGTGCTCGAAATTCAGATCCATCGCCGCCTTTTCCATCAGCGAGTTGAGCTCATCGGTCAGGGCATTGCTGCGCCCTTCCAGAAACATCACCGAGTGGCGCACATCCTCGGCATACACCTGCGGCTCGACGAAGTTGACGCACGGCGCCTTGCAGCGCTTGATCTGGTACTGCAGACACGGCCGGGTGCGGTTCTTGTAAAAGCTGTCCTCGCACTGACGCACGTGAAAGGTCTTCTGGAGGATGCTCAGGCTTTCGCGGATGGCCCCGGCACTCGGGTAAGGGCCGAAGTACCGACCTTTCGCCTTCTTGGCGCCACGGTGAATGCTCAGACGCGGGAATTCGCCGTCGGACAAGTGCACGTACGGGTAGGACTTGTCGTCACGCAACAGGATGTTATACGGCGGCCGAGACTCTTTGATGAGCGTCTGCTCGAGCAGCAACGCTTCGGTCTCATTGGCTGTGATAGTGGTCTCGATCTGCGCGATCCGCGCCACCAGCGCTCCGGTTTTCGGTGCGTGGCCGGTCTTGCGGAAGTAGCTGGCGAGCCGCTTCTTGAGGTTCTTGGCTTTGCCGACGTACAGCAGCCGCCCATCGATATCGAACATCCGATAGACGCCGGGGCGACCACTGCAGGTGGACAGAAACGCGCTGGGATCAAACGGCTGGGTCATTTCAGGCGCTGGCATCGACCATGCCGTGGCGAACAGCCAGCAATGCCAGCTCGACGTCACTGCCGATCGAAAGCTTCTCGAAAATACGGTACCGGTAGGTGTTCACGGTTTTGGGGGACAGGCACAGCTTGTCGGAGATCGTCTGCACTTTCTGGCAACCGACGATCATCAAAGCGATCTGGATTTCCCGTTCGGACAGGAGATCGAAAGGCGAGTTGCTGGTCTGCGGCTGGAACGATTTGAGCGCCAGTTGTTGGGCGATCTGCGGACTGATGTAACGCTGGCCGGCAAACACCAGCCGGATGGCCTGGACCATTTCGGTCAGCCCGGCGCCCTTGGTCATGTACCCTGCCGCGCCCGCCTGCAGCAGGCGGGTCGGAAAAGGATCTTCCTCACAGACCGTCACGGCGACCACTTTTATATCCGGATGGCTGCGCAGCAGTTTTCGGGTGGCCTCAAGACCGCCAATGCCGGGCATCTTGACGTCCATCAGGACCACGTCAGGCTTGAGCTCACGTGCCTTTTTCAAGGATTCTTCGCCCGATTCGGCCTGGCCGACAACCTGCAAACCGTCAATGTCGGCCAACATACGCGTGATACCTGTCCGAACCAGATCGTGGTCATCGACAACCAACACCCTAATCAAGCAGACACCTCACGGAACAATTCATGGCGAACGATCGCCACCTTAGCAAAAAGAAAGTGCATGACCTAGCGAGAATGCTTTTTTGACGGCCGTGCAAGATGATCGACAACGAATCGGACACGCTATCATCATCGACCGCAGAACTTGCAAAAAATCTTCAAACGCGCGACTTCGAATAGCCCTTGAGCGGTTAGTGCGAATCGGGTTTCTTTTCCACCGCATACGAGGCTTTATATTCCGCCAGCGTAGTTGTCAGGCGGCGAATGGCGTCCTGATCTTCCTTGACGAGTGAACGGTAGCTGCCCAGCACCCACTCCTCGATCTGGCTCAGGTTTTCGATCGGGGCTGGCGTGCGATTGCCGGTCAACACATAAAGCACATCAACCCCCCTCGCGGCGACGTTGGCGAGGTAGTCGGCCTTCGGCGTGCGGTCGCCGTTCTCGTATTTGCCCTGAGCGTTGGGCTCCACACCACCAATTTCACCGAATGCGCGTTGCGAGAGCCCAAGACGCTCCCGCTCTTCCCGAATGCGGGCACCGATTCCACTCATTTGAATGCACAACCTTATTGACCCCATCCTTACGAATGGTAATATCCAGATAATTTGAACTGACTTGAACGGTTTTGAACTATGCCCGGAACACGCACCGCAGCACAAGCCAAGGCCTGGCTGGATCAACAGGGCAAATCGGTTCAGGAATTTGCAAGGGAAAACAAGGTCGACCCTGCAACGACTTATCAGATTCTTTCCGGGCGCAAGAAAGGCCGCCGGGGAGAAGCTCATAAAGTAGCGGTACTTCTGGGAATGAAGATAGGGGTAATACCGTCAAAGGTTGTCACAGGAATTGACGGTTCCGAAGAGCCTGTTTCTTAATCAATCAAAGTGCGTAGGAAGTTTCTTAAAGTTCGATTGAGCGCGCGTTGCTTTACGCGGAAGTTTTTCTCGCCGGCCCAGGCACCTGTCAGAAAAAGAGACTAAAGCGGGTCAGACAGAGATGACCCGTTCCATCCACAACAATGCCTGCTCTTCCCCTACGGTGACAAACCCCAATCTCTTGTACCAATGGACGGCCGGGTTGGTTTTGAAGACTTTCAGCCGCACGCATGCACAACGCTGCTCTATCGCCATCTCGGTAACGCGGCCCATGACCCGGCCGCCCACGCCTTCACCGCGATAGCGTTCGATCAGTTGAACATCGCGCACATACAGATAACCGCTCTCCCGCGTCACACCCAGATAGCCCGCGCACGTGTCGGCCTTGAGGATCAGGTAGTTCTCCCTCAGCGGCCATTGCGCATCGAAGCCCTCGGGCTGCCAGATCAGTCCGCACTGACTGTAATAGTCGCGCATGTTCACGCGAGTCAACTCACGGGCGAATGCAAGATCGGCGTCGGACGCCGGGTGCAGGGAAACATCCTTATTGACCTGTTTTTTCACGCAGCCCTCCTGTTATGTCCGGCAGGTCGCCCACCACTATCCCGACATTCTACGCAGCGGCAGCTTCTCGGACATCCGAGGTCGCCAGGCAATGAACAATCGATGGCCTTCATTGAATATTCCGATTGAACAGCGCAGCGTGCCTGAAGTAAGCTCGCGGTCACACAACGGAGACACACCATGTTGCATTCCCTCTCATCTCAGCTGCATGCCTCTGCCGACGCCTTGCGTCAGGCTGCGGATCTGGCTGCGTGGGACGCGACGAAGACTACCTCCGCGACTTCTTATTTTTACGGGTATTGGTTTAGCCACTGGCGCGCCTGATACCCACACGGCGCCCACGAATACGGGACGCCACCAGAGATAACTCTACCCCCGGTCGGCCTCCCGACCGGGGGTTTTGTTTTTTTGGCCTGCCTTAAACCTGACTAACGCTCCGCATCGAGGAAACCAACATGAACCACAGCAACTATTACCGCTACGACATCAGCTACGCATGGCGATTTAGCAACCTCCGTTCGGGACAGCCAGCCGCCTCCGATCGGTCACTGACAGGTGGCAATACAACTCACAGCGCCGACCCGGCCAATTGTCGAACACCCCAGTAGGTCCGCGCGGGACAACGCCCGCCGACCAGGAAGCCTTGAAATGAACTCGTCCGTCGCCGTAACAAACCTCTCCGATCTGCCGTCCGCTGCCGTGACCCTGCTCGACAGTCACCCCGCTGCGCTGCGCTTGCCCAGCGCGCTGGCGCTGAAACAGCAGTTATCGCTCGATGCCGCGCTCACTGCGCAGATCGCAGCCCATCGCCAATCCGTACGCGCCATTCTCAACGGCGAAGATTCGCGTCTTCTCGTCGTCGTAGGCCCCTGCTCCATTCATGACCCTGAGTCCGCGCTTGAATACGCGGCGCGTCTTGCCGGTCTGGCAGAGGACGTCAGCGACCAGATGTTGCTAGTGATGCGCGCCTACGTCGAGAAGCCCCGCACGACCGTGGGCTGGAAAGGCCTGGCGTACGACCCGCACCTTGACGGCAGCGATGACATGGCCGCAGGCCTGACGTTGTCCCGGCACCTGATGCGTGAGATGACCCGACTCGGCCTGCCCATCGCCACTGAATTGCTCCAGCCCATGGCGGCAGGCTACTTCGATGACCTGCTGAGCTGGGTCGCCATCGGCGCGCGTACCACTGAGTCGCAGATTCATCGTGAAATGGCGAGCGGGCTGCAGATGCCGGTCGGCTTCAAGAACGGCACCGACGGCGGGATCGCCGTTGCCTGTGACGCGATTCGTTCGGCGGCGCATGCGCACCGTCATTTCGGCGTCGACGCGCACGGTCATCCGGCGATCATCGAAACCCGCGGCAATCCGGACACTCACATCGTCCTGCGTGGCGGTCACAACGGCCCCAACTACGGCGCGCAGAGTATCGACGCGGTGAATGCCAGCCTGGACAAACAGCGCATTGCCGCGCGAATCATGGTCGACTGCAGTCATGCCAACAGCGGCAAAGACCCCTTGCGTCAGCCGCAGGTCTTCAATGATGTGCTGAACCAGCGTCTGGCAGGCGACCGGACGCTGATCGGCATGATGCTGGAAAGCCATCTGTTCGAGGGCTGCCAGCCGCTCAGCGATTCGCTGCGCTACGGCGTGTCGATCACCGACGGTTGCCTGGGCTGGAACGGCACCGAGCAACTGCTGCGTGATGCCGTCGACAAGCTGCGTTACAGATAACGTTTCCAGGTGGGAAGCCATGGCGTGAACCGTCATCGGCTTCCCATCGACGTGTCACCGTTGTCAGCCCGGTCGCGCGCCTGTTCAGACGCGGGCCGTAGGACGCACTCGCTCGCTCGTGCGGCCTTCTTCCTTATCCGCCCGCAGATGTTTAACCCTCTGCCAAAAACCGGCGCCTCCGGGCGCGCGGCGCGACGGCCTTTCACTTGGTCAACAAGGCGGCGCCTCAGATCCCGGCACGACACCGAGCTGTGGCAAACGCTTAGTCTCGTTCGCCCAACTCAGTGAGCGGACTGTCGAATATGTACACGGAAGTCACCACCAAATATCCCATCCTGCTGGTCCACGGCTTGTTCGGATTTGATCGCATCGGTCAGTTCGAAATGTTTCACGGAGTCCGGCAAGCCCTCGAGAAAGCCGGTTGCAGGACCCATGTGCCTGCACTGTCTGGCGTACACGATAACGAGATCCGCGGCGAGCAACTCATTGAGCAGATCGAGCGATTCCTTAAACGCACGGGATACCTGAAGGTCAACCTCATCGGCCACAGTCAAGGCGCACTCACTTGCCGTTATGTCGCGGCCGTTCGGCCGGGCATGGTGGCGTCAGTCACCTCGGTCAGCGGCCCCAATCACGGCTCCGAAGTGGCGGACCAATTGCGCCGCGCACTCACGCCAGGAAACATGCCCGAGGCCGCTGCCGCACGAATGGCGTCAGGCTTCGCTCACTTCCTGTCCCTGCTCGGCGGCAATGGCCACCTGCCGCAAAGCCCGGTGGACGCACTGGACGCCCTGACCCGCGAGGGCGTGGCGCGCTTCAACAGCCGCTATCCGCAAGGCTTGCCGTCCGAGTGGGGCGGTGAAGGCAATGAGCGGGTCGACGGTGTGCATTATTACTCCTGGAGTGGCTGCATTCAGGACTCGCTGTTTTCGGAGGGGCGCAACGCACTGGACCCGTTACACCTGGCACTGCGCGGTTATGCGCGGCTGTTCGAGCAAGAAACTGACTGCAACGACGGGCTCGTCGGACGCTGCAGCTCTCACCTGGGCAAAGTCATCCGCAGCGACTATCCGATGGACCATGTCGACACCATCAATCAAACCGCTGGTCTGGTGCGCGCAAATATTGACCCGGTAAAACTGTACGTCGACCATGCTGGATTGCTGTTCAGCAAAGGTCTGTAGCGGCTGATGATGTCCCTGCTGTGCGCGGTCCGGCACCCGGAACTTTCTCGGGAAAAGCCTCCCTTAATCCGGTAGGCTCTTTCCTTTTTTAACAGGAGTACCCCAAATGGCCAAAGCCACTGCCCGCCACATCCTCGTGTCCAGCGAAGAGAAATGCAACGAGCTCAAAGCCCAGATCGAGGCAGGCGCTGACTTCGCGGAAGTCGCCAAATCCAACTCCAGCTGCCCGTCCAGCCGTCAGGGTGGCGATCTGGGTTCTTTCGGTCCGGGTCAGATGGTCAAGGAATTCGACACCGTGGTCTTCAGCGCGCCAGTCAACGTCGTGCAGGGCCCGGTGAAAACCCAGTTCGGTTACCACCTGCTGGAAGTGACCAGCCGCCAGGACTGATTCCGGCTTGACCGATACAACCTGCGGCCCGCTCTGACAAGCGGGCCGTTTGTATTCAGTGCGTGAGAAAAACGCAGTGCTGCCATTCCGGCAAAGAAATTGCTAGTTGTTATTGCTAGTTGTTAACGGCACGTCGTTTGGCAGCCATGACCCCGTGCAAATGTAAAGAAGTCATCAACCACTGGTAGTGTGCGGTTACAAAGATTCCGGCATTGAGGTACCTTGCCACCGGAGGTAACGAATAAAAACAATGGATCATCCACAGACCAGGCAGCAATCGCCTGATCACGACCTTCAACCCTGATGTTGCGCCCAACGTCAGTCAGGATTTGTGTAATGCGTTTTGTTTTTTCATCGCTGATGGTTGCAACACTGGTCCTTGTTTCAGGTTTTCAGTCCCTGTCCGCCGCACCTCAACACGCACTGACCGTCTACGGCGAGGCTCCCCGCTACCCGTCCGGTTTCCAGCACTTCGACTACGTGAACCCGAATGCCCCAAAAGGCGGCAGCATGCGTCGTTCGGCGCAGGAAATCGGTCAATTCGATCACATCATGCCGTACCTGGACAAAGGCACGGGCGTGTCGCAGGTCAATGGCTTGCTGTACGCGCCGCTGGCTGTCAGGTCACTGGATGAACCGTACACCGTTTATGGCCTGATCGCGGAAAAAATGGAGCGGGCTGCCGACGGCATGTCTCTGCGGTTCTACCTCAATCCCAAGGCACAGTTCTCCGACGGCACGCCGATCACGGCCGAAGATGTCCGCTACACCTACGACCTGCTGATGACCCAGGGCAGTTTGTCGTACCGCACCGAATTCCAGGACGTCAAAGGCGTGGAGGTCGAGTCGCCCACCCAGGTGCGCTTTGACTTCAAGAGCAACGAGAGCCGCACGCTGCCTCTGGACCTGGCCTCCCTGCCGGTGTTTCCCGAGCACTGGTGGAAAGATCGCGACTTCGCCAACGGCGGCGGCTTCGAGCCCCCTGTCGGCAGCGGCCCCTATCGCATCGGCAAGGTCGATCCGGGCCGCAGCATCACCTTCGAGCGTAACGTCGACTGGTGGGCCAAAGACCTGCCGGTCAATCGCGGCCTCTATAACTTCGATCATTTCAGCGTCGAGTATTTCGGCGACACCGACGTCGCGCGCCAGGTGCTGCTCGGCGGCGGTTATGACTACAACCGCGAATACTCCGCCACCGGTTATGCCGTTCGCTACGAAAGCCCCGCGCTGACCGAAGGCCGGCTGCAACGCGCTCACCTTGCGCCAGGCGCCGTGCAAAGTTCTCAGGGCTTCGTATTCAACCTCGACAGACCGAAATTTCAGGACCGCCGCGTGCGCCAGGCGCTGGCAATGCTGTGGGACTTCGAGTGGACCAACCGGCAGATGATGCGCAACGTGTACGTGCGTCAGAACAGCTACTTTTCCAACAGCGAACTGGCTGCGACGCAGTTGCCGACCGAATCGGAGCTGAAGATCCTCGAACCCCTGCGCGGTCAGGTCCCGCCGGAGGTGTTCACCAGGGTATTCCAGACACCCAGAACGGACGGTTCCGGCTTCATTCGCGACAAGCAGCTGCAGGCCCTGGGCCTGCTCGAAGAAGCGGGCTGGATGCCCAAGGGCGACAAGCTGGTCAACGCGGACGGCGAACCACTGAGTTTCACCTTCCTCAATGGCCAGAGCGGTTTCGAGAAGATTCTGCTGCCTTACAAGCGCAACCTCGCGCAGATCGGGATCGACTTTGAAATCCGAAGGATCGACTCGGCGCAGTACCTGAACCGGGTAATGGCCCGTGACTACGACATGATCGTGACCGGCTATGGCGTTTCGACTTCGCCGGGCATGGAGCTGTACAACAACTTCGGCTCCAAAGTGGCGCGGGACTCGGGCTCGAGCAATTACATGGTGCTGCGCGATCCGGCGGTCGACACGCTGATCAATGGACTGGCCAAGGCCGACAGCAAGCCGGCGATGATCGATTACGCCCACGCACTGGACCGGGTGCTGCAATGGGGCTTCTACTGGATTCCCAACTATTACCCGCCGGGATCTTCCACGGTGTGGTGGAACCGTTTCGGCATTCCCAAAGTGCAGGCCAGCAACAGCGAAGCCATCGACACCTGGTGGGAGTTGAGCCCGCAGGCGCTGACGACCGAACAGTTTGCCCGGCAACAGGGTGATTCGGCCCTTCCATGGGAGGTGAAGTGATGTTCGGCTACCTGATGCGGCGTCTGCTGCTGATCATCCCGACGCTGCTGTGCATTCTGCTGGTCAACTTCTTCATCGTGCAGGCCGCGCCGGGCGGTCCGGTCGAGCAGGCCATCGCCAAGCTGCAAGGCGTGGCCGGCGGAACGATCGGCGCAGGGCACACCGAAACCATGAACGCGGGGCAGTCACGCGCCAGCCGCGGTCTGGACCCCAAGCTGATAAAGGAAATCGAGCACCAATACGGGTTCGACAAACCCTTGCACGAACGTCTGTGGCTGATGCTGACGAACTACGCCCGGCTGGACTTCGGCAACAGTTTTTTCCGGGGCGCCAAGGTCACTGACCTCATTCTGCAAAAGATGCCGGTGTCGATCTCGCTTGGGCTATGGGCCACTCTCATCACCTATCTGGTGTCGATCCCGCTGGGTATACGCAAAGCGGTCAAGCATGGCAGCCATTTCGACATCTGGAGCAGCACGGCGATCATCATCGGTTATGCAATGCCCGCGTTCCTGTTCGCCATGCTGCTGGTGGTGGTGTTCGCGGGCGGTACGTCGTTGAGCTGGTTCCCGGTGCGCGGCCTGGTGTCCGAAAACTTCGATCAGATGACCACGCTGGGCAAGATCGCCGACTACTTCTGGCACTTGGTCCTGCCGGTGATTTCCCTGGTGATCGGCGGTTTCGCGACGCTGACCATTCTCACAAAGAACTCGTTCCTCAATGAGGTCACGCGTCAGTACGTGGTCACCGCCCGGGCCAAGGGCCTGAGTGAACGCCGCGTGCTGTACGGGCATGTGTTCCGCAACGCGATGCTGCTGGTGGTCGCTGGTATTCCCCAGGCGTTCATCAGCGTGTTCTTCGCCGGTTCGCTGATGATCGAAGTGATCTTTTCCCTCGATGGCCTGGGTCGAATGAGCTACGAGGCCGCTGTCTCGCGGGACTACCCCGTGGTGTTCGGGACACTGTTCATCTTCACCCTGTTCGGGCTGCTGATTAAGCTGGTCGGCGACATCTGCTACACCCTCGTCGACCCCCGAATCGATTTCAGTGCGAGGAACGCATGATGAGCAGACTGTCTCCGGTGGCTCGCCGTCGTTTCGAGCGTTTTCGCAACAACCGTCGTGGCTGGTGGTCGTTATGGCTGTTTTGCGGGCTGTTCGTCCTCAGCCTGTGTGGCGAACTGATCGCCAACGACAAACCTTTGGTGCTCAGTTATCAACACTCGTTGTACTTTCCTGCGTTCAAACGCTACACCGAGCAGGAATTCGGCGGTCAACTGCCCTTCCAGCCCGACTACCGCAGTGACTACGTTCGTCAACTGATCACCGACGGTGACGGCTGGATGCTGTTTCCGCCCATCCCGTTCAGTGACGACACGCCCAACTATGACCTGAACAAACCGGCGCCCAGTCCGCCCTCTTCCATCAACTGGCTGGGCACTGACGATCAGGCGCGGGACGTGCTGGCGCGCGTCATCTTCGGCTCGCGGGTCTCGATTCTGTTCGCCCTGGCGCTGACCGTCATCAGTGCGTTGATCGGGATTGCCGCCGGCGCATTGCAGGGTTACTACGGTGGCTGGGTGGATCTGATCGGGCAGCGTCTGCTTGAAGTGTGGTCCGGATTGCCCGTGCTTTACCTGCTCATCATTCTTTCAGGCTTCGTGGAACCGAACTTCTGGTGGCTGCTGGGCATCATGGCCCTGTTTTCGTGGCTGGCGCTGGTCGATGTGGTGCGTGCGGAGTTTCTGCGTGGGCGCAACCTGGAGTACGTGAAGGCGGCGCGCGCGCTGGGGCTGGACGATCGCAAAGTGATCCTGCGACACATTCTTCCCAATGCGATGAACGCCACCCTGAGTTACCTGCCGTTCATTCTGACCGGCGCGATTTCAACGCTGACCGCGCTGGATTTCCTGGGCTTTGGCATGCCGGCAGGCAGCGCGTCGCTGGGCGAGTTGATCGGCCAGGGCAAGCAGAATCTGCAGGCGCCCTGGCTCGGCTTCACGGCGTTTTTCACCCTGGCGCTGATTCTGTCGTTGCTGGTGTTCATAGGCGAGGCGCTGCGTGACGCCTTTGACCCGAGGTCCTGACATGTCCGAAAACCTGATTGAAATCCGCGACCTGTCGGTGTCGTTCAGCGGCAACACCGTGGTCAAGCACCTCAGCCTGGACATTCCCGCGGGCGAATGCCTGGCGCTGGTGGGTGAATCCGGCTCCGGCAAATCGGTCACCGCGCACTCGATCCTGCAGCTGCTGCCTGAGGCTGGCACGGTCAGCACAGGCAGCATTCGTTATCGCGGCAAGGAATTGCTGGGCGCCGACGGCAAGACCATGCGGCAGATTCGTGGCAATCAGATCGCGATGATCTTTCAGGAGCCGATGACGTCGCTCAACCCTCTGCACACCGTCGCCAAACAGATTGGCGAGACGCTGTTGCTGCACAAGGGCCTGAGTGGCAAGGCGGCGCAGGCCCGTATCCTGGAACTGCTCGAGCTGGTGGGCATCCAGCATCCGAAGAAGCGCCTGAAAGCCTATCCTCACGAACTGTCCGGCGGGCAGCGGCAACGGGTGATGATCGCCATGGCGCTGGCCTGCGAGCCCGAACTGCTGATTGCCGACGAGCCGACGACGGCGCTGGACGTCACCGTTCAGCGCAAGATCCTGCTCCTGCTCAAACAACTGCAGCAGCGCCTGAACATGTCGCTGCTTCTGATCAGTCATGACTTGAATCTGGTCCACAGCATTGCCCAGCGGGTGTGCGTGATGCGCGCCGGCGAAATCGTCGAGCAGTCCAATTGTCAGCTGCTGTTCAAGAACCCGCAGCACCCGTACAGCCAGCTGTTGCTGGACGCGGAGCCTGCCGGCGAGCCGCTGCCCCGGGACACCCGCGAGAAGGTGCTGGAGGTCGATAACCTGCGCGTCTGGTTCTCGCTGGGCGGCGGGATTTTCAATCGCCATCAGGAATACCTGAAAGCCGTCGACGACATCAGCCTGAGTATCGAGCGCGGCAAAACACTGGGAATCGTCGGCGAATCCGGCTCGGGCAAATCGACACTTGGTCAGGCAATCCTGCGCTTGCTGGAATCCCGTGGCAGTATCCGTTTCAAGGGTCACGCGCTGGACAGCCTGAATCAGAAACAGATGCGACCGTGGCGCAAGCAGATGCAGGTGGTCTTTCAGGACCCTTACGGCAGTCTCAGCCCGCGCATGTCGGTGGCGCAGATCATCAGCGAAGGGCTGGAAGTCCACAGTGAACTGGACAAGGTCTGCTGTGAGGCCGAGGTGATTCGCGTGCTGGAGGAAGTGGGCATCGACCCGTTGAGCCGGCACCGTTACCCCCATGAGTTTTCTGGCGGGCAGCGACAACGCATCGCCATCGCCCGCGCACTTGTGCTTAAACCTGCCCTGATTCTGCTCGACGAACCCACTTCCGCACTGGATCGCACAGTGCAGAAACAGGTCGTTGCGCTGTTGCGGCAATTGCAGGAAAAGCACGGGCTGACGTACCTGTTCATCAGCCACGACCTTGCCGTTGTCAGGGCGCTGGCCCATGACCTGATTGTGGTCAAGGACGGCAAGGTGGTCGAGCGCGGTGCCAGCCACGATGTCTTCGATGCGCCCCAGCACCCGTACACCCGGGAGCTTCTGGCGGCGGCGCATCCCGGCTTCAACTGAAACAGGCAACAATCAGCAGTCTGTGCGGCCAGATGCCGGGAACCGGATTTACGGAACAATCCATGAAAGACAGCGAAAGCCTGAAGGACTACCGACGCGTCCGGCGTCTGGCTATCCGGTCTCTGTTCGAAATCATCGAGCAATCCAGTGAAGGCACGGTCATCGTCGACCGCGAGGCACGGATTGTCTGGATCAACGAGCGCTATGCCCGACGTTTCGGCCTGGAAGACCCCAGCCGTGCGGTCGGCCAGCCGTGCGAGCAAGTCATCCCCGGCAGTCTGCTGCGTCAGGTGGCCAGCAACGGGCAGCCGATCCTGCTGGACATGATGGACACCGCCAAGGACCCGCTGGTGGTCATGCGCCTGCCGATTCATGACGACGGCGGCGGCGTCATTGGCGCCATCGGCTTCGCCCTGTTCGATGAGCTGCATGCGCTGTCGCCGCTGCTCAAACGCTATTCAAGCATGCAGCAGGAACTGGCCTCGACACGCTCGATGCTGCGCGCGCGTCAGGCCAAGTACAGTTTTGCGCACTTCATCGGCACCAGCGCCGCGAGTCTGGAAGTCAAACGGCGCGCCCGACGCAGCGCCAGCACGGATTCTCCGGTGCTGTTGCTGGGCGAAACCGGCACCGGCAAGGAATTGCTCGCCCACGCCATCCACAACACCTCGCCGCGGGCGCACAAGCCTTTCGTCAGCATCAACAGCGCGGCGATCCCCGAAGCACTGCTGGAAGCCGAGTTCTTTGGCACCGCGCCCGGTGCATTCACCGGCGCCGATCGCCGAGGTCGTCAGGGCAAGCTGTATCTGGCCGAGGGCGGAACGCTGTTTCTCGACGAGATCGGCGACATGCCGCTGCCTCTGCAGAGCAAACTGCTGCGCGTGCTTCAGGAAAAAGAGTACGAGCCGGTTGGCTCCAACGAGATGATCAAAAGCAATGTGCGCCTGATCGCGGCGACGTCCACGGATCTTGAAGCGGCGATCAAGCGCGGCGAGTTCCGCGCAGACCTGTATTACCGCCTGAGCGTGCTGCCCATCGAAGTGCCGCCGTTGCGCCAGCGACTGGACGACATCCCGGCGCTGACCGAGGCCATCCTCGAAGACCTGCGCAGCCAGCATGAGCTGGAACCCGCCGGGCTCTCGACGCTGGGGCAGCACGCCTGGCCGGGCAACATACGGGAGTTGCGCAACGTGTTGGAGCGGGCCGCGCTGCTCAGCGACGACCTGCACCTGGGCGCGACTGAAATCCGCACAGCGATCGGCACCCTTGTCGCCGCTGACCCGCAGACGGCGCCCCAACCGCTTAACGACGAGACGTACAGCGAAGCCAGGCAGCGTTTCGATCGTGAACTGATCACCGCAAAACTCGCACAGTGTGACGGCAATGTAGTCCTGGCGGCCCAGCAATTGGGGCTTGGACGATCGACGCTCTACAAGAAAATGGCCGCGCTGGGCATTGCCGAGTCTCAATAACGAGACGCCATTCCACAAAGGGAGACACGTTGAATATCCAGCCGAAATGGTCTCGGCAGACCCGCGCGCCAGACGTTAGCCACTGTCCCGGCAGTCACTGATGGAGCGGGTTTGAATCGAGCAGTCTCTTTTTCAAGACAATCATGGGTCACAGCTTTCGCAAGTTAGGACTTATCCATAGGGAAATCAATCACTTAGCGCAGTGGCACGAAAGTAGCTATACCTCCTGTTGCGCGGCTCGACCGCATCCAGAACAAAAACAACAGGAGACACTCGATGAGTGTGATCATCGCTTTGGCAGCCCTTGCGCTGCTGATGCTTGCTGCTTACCGTGGTTACAGCGTTATCCTCTTTGCCCCCATCGCCGCCCTGGGCGCGGTCTTGCTGACCGACCCGTCCGCCGTCGCGCCCGCCTTCACCGGCGTGTTCATGGACAAGATGGTCGGCTTCGTCAAACTCTACTTCCCGGTGTTCCTGCTCGGTGCCGTATTCGGCAAGCTCATCGAGTTGTCCGGATTCTCGCGCTCCATCGTCGCGGCAGCCATTGGTTTGCTCGGCACACGCCAGGCCATGCTGGTGATTGTGCTGGTGTGCGCCCTGCTGACGTATGGCGGGGTGTCGCTGTTCGTTGTGGTGTTCGCCGTGTACCCATTCGCTGCCGAGATGTTCCGGCAAAGCGACATCCCAAAGCGGCTGATCCCGGCGACCATCGCCCTGGGTGCATTCTCGTTCACCATGGACGCCCTGCCCGGCACGCCGCAAATCCAGAACATCATCCCTTCGACGTTCTTCAACACCACGGCGTGGGCCGCGCCCTGGCTGGGCCTGATCGGCACGGCTTTCGTCTTTTGTGCCGGCATGTTGTTTCTTCAACGTCAGCGCAACAAAGCCCAACGCGCCGGTGAAGGCTACGGCACAGAGCTGCGCAACGAACCCGAGACACCGGCCGATATCACCCTGCCCAACCCGTGGATCGCTTTGGCGCCGCTGTTGCTGGTGGGGGTCATGAACCTGCTGTTCACCCAGTGGATTCCACAGTGGTATGGCAAGACCCACACGCTGGCGCTGCCCGGCATGACAGCGCCCGTGCAGACGGAAATCTCCAAGATCACGGCCATCTGGGCGGTCGAAGCGGCACTGCTGGTCGGCATCGTGTTCGTCCTGCTGTTCGCCTTCGGCACGGTCAAGACGAAGCTGGCCGAAGGCAGCAAAGGCGCCGTCAGTGGCGCGTTGCTGGCGGCCATGAACACTGCGTCGGAATACGGCTTCGGCGCGGTCATCGCCTCATTGCCGGGCTTCCTGGTGCTGGCGGACGGGCTGAAAAGCATCCCCAATCCGCTGGTCAACGAAGCCATTACCGTGACCTTGCTCGCCGGCATCACAGGCTCGGCGTCAGGCGGGATGAGTATCGCGCTGGCAGCGATGTCGGACAGCTTCATCGCGGCCGCCCATGCGGCGAACATTCCGCTTGAGGTGTTGCACCGCGTCGCCGCCATGGCCAGCGGTGGCATGGACACGCTGCCGCACAACGGCGCCGTGATCACGCTGCTGGCGGTGACCGGGCTGACCCATCGCGAAGCGTACAAAGACATCTTCGGCATCACCCTGATCAAGACCCTGGCGATCTTCGTGGTGATCGCCATCTTCTATGCAACTGGCATCGTTTGAGGATCTGAACATGAGTCTGCAAGGCAAAACCGCACTGGTCACCGGCTCCACCAGCGGCATTGGCCTGGGCATCGCGCTGACGCTGGCCAAGGCTGGCGCCAACCTGGTGCTCAACGGCTTCGGCGATGCGTCGGCGGTGATCGAGCAAGTCAGGCAGTACGGCGGCAAGGTCGGCCATCACCCTGCGGATGTCAGCGACGTCGGGCAGATCGCCGACATGATCGCCTACGCCGAGCGTGAGTTCGGCGGCATCGACATTCTGGTGAACAACGCCGGGATCCAGCACGTCGATGCCGTGGAAGACTTTCCGGTGGAGAGTTGGGACAAGATCATCGCCATCAACCTGTCATCGGTGTTTCACAGCACCCGTCTTTGCCTGCCGGGCATGCGTGCAAAGGGCTGGGGGCGGATCGTCAACATCGCTTCCGTTCACGGGCTGGTGGGCTCCACTGGCAAGGCCGCTTACGTTGCGGCAAAGCATGGGGTCATCGGCCTGACCAAGGTCGTGGGCCTGGAGACAGCGGCGAGTCAGATCACCTGCAACGCCATCTGCCCCGGCTGGGTATTGACCCCGCTGGTGCAGAAGCAGATCGACGATCGCGGCGCCGAAACCGGGGACATCGAGCAAGCGAAGCATGATTTGCTGGCCGAGAAGCAGCCGTCGCTGGAGTTCGTCACCCCTTCGCAGCTGGGCGAGCTGACGCTGTTCCTGTGCAGTGACGCTGGCGCGCAGGTGCGTGGGGCAGCGTGGAACATCGACGGTGGCTGGCTGGCGCGATAACGTCTGGGCACTGCCCGGGAGGCGGCCTTGCCAGTGAGGCGCACGTGTCAGTCGGAATGACCGGCTGACACCCTCCGGCTATGCGCAGGCAGACGCCTGGCCGCTCGTTTCAAGCCCCCGGCTCGTCGCGCTCATCCACCAGGCCCCAGTCCTTGACGTCGACCTGCGCCGCAGGCTGTGGCGCGGGAGGTGGCGTGGTGATCGTCGAATGACCGCCTTCGCTGTGCAGCTTCAGACGCAACCGCACATTGTTCGCGGAATCGGCGTTTTTCAGCGCCTCGTCCTCGCTGATCGCGCCTTCGATGGCCAGGTCGTACAACGCGTTGTCGAAGGTCTGCATACCCAGATTGGTGGACTTTTCCATGATGCCCTTGAGCTCGGTGAGCTCGTTGCGATGGATCAGGTCACGAATGGTTGGCGTGCCGAGCATCACTTCAACGGCGGCTCGGCGCTTGCCGTCCTTGGTCTTGACCAGCCGCTGGGAGACGAACGCCTTGAGGTTGTTGCCCAGGTCATGCAACAGCTGCGCGCGACGCTCCTCCGGAAAGAAGTTGATGATGCGGTCCAGCGCCTGGTTGGCGTTGTTGGCATGCAACGTGGAGATCGCCAGATGTCCCGTATCGGCGAAAGCCAGCGCATGCTCCATGGTCTCGCGGTCGCGGATCTCGCCGATCAGAATCACATCCGGCGCCTGACGCAGGGTGTTTTTCAGCGCTGCATGAAAACTGCGCGTGTCGACCCCGACTTCACGCTGATTAATGATCGATTTCTTGTGCCGATGGATGAATTCGACCGGATCCTCGATGGTGATGATGTGCCCGCTGGCGTGGCGATTGCGGTGATCGATCAGGGCAGCCAGCGACGTCGACTTACCCGAGCCCGTGGCGCCGACGAACAGCACCAGGCCGTGCTTCTCCATCACCACATCGAGCAGCACCGGCGGCAGGTGCAGGTCTTCGAATCTGGGGATGTCGAGCTTGATGTTGCGCGCCACGATGGACACTTCGTTGCGCTGTTTGAAGATGTTGATGCGGAAACGCCCGACGCCCGAAAGGGAAAACGCCAGGTTCATTTCAAGTTCACGCTCGAAGTCCAGGCGTTGCTCGGCGTCCATGATGCCGTCGGCGATGAGCGCCACGTCGCCAGGCTTGAATGCCTCGGTGCCCAGCGGCTTCAGCACGCCGTTGAACTTGGCGCAGGGTGGCGCGCCCGTGGATAAATAGAGATCCGAACCGTCCTGGGTGGCAAGAACCTTCAACAACGCCGGGAAATCCATAAGGCAATACCGCACAAAAGGTTTAGGAAGACTGCAGGTCGACACTGTGTGCGACCCTCGACCCGAACCAACGTTCGCCCCAAACAGCCGGGCTGCGCGTCGTTGGTCCGATCAAGGTGAAGGAAATTACCTGAATTCGCGCCGCAAAGGCATAATGCGCGGCTTTTTTATCGAGGCGATTTCAACATGAAAGCTCAAGCCCGCCACATTCTGGTCAAGACCGCCGAAGAGGCCGAGCAGCTCAAGCAGCGCATCGCCAAGGGCGAAGCGTTCGACGTGCTGGCCAAGAAATACTCGACCTGCCCGTCCGGCAAACGTGGCGGCGACCTGGGAGAGGTTCGCCCCGGCCAGATGGTCGGAGCGATCGATCAGATTATCTTCAAGAAGCCGCTGCGCACCGTGCACGGCCCCGTGAAGAGCAAGTTCGGCTATCACCTGGTGCAGGTGTTTTACCGCGACTGATGATCGTGCTGCCTGCGGTCAGGCCGGCATGGCACTGCGCGGGATCAGCGCGCCGGGATGCTGGATCACCAGACTCGCCAGACGATGCCCTGCCTCAGCTGCTTCCTGCGGACTGCCACCGCGCAGTCGGCGGGCCAGGTACCCGGCGCTGAACGAATCACCGGCCGCCGTGGTGTCGATGACCTTGTGCACTGGCTGCGCCGGGATCTCATAGCGACGCTCGCCCGAACGCACCAGACAACTTTGCGCGCCACGCTTGATCACCACCTCGCTGACGCCCAGCTCACCATATGCCGCCAGGATCTGCTCGCTGTCGCTGTAATCGAACAGGGCCTGCTCGTCCTCTTCGGTGAGCAGCGCCAGATCGACCTCATGCATCACCGCACGATAGGCCTGGCGCGCCTGATCGACGCTGCGCCACAGACGCGGTCGGTAGTTGTTGTCGAACACCACGCGCGCGCCCCGGTCCCGCGCCTCGCCCAGCGTCGACAACAGCCGCGCCCTGCCGACCTCACCAAGCACCGCCAAGGTTATGCCGCTGAAGTAGAGCACGTCGTATTCGGGCAGTGCCGCAAGAATCGGCTCGGCAGCCGGCGTGGTGAAACAGTCACGCACCGCCGCCTCATTGCGCCAGTAGAGGAACCGCCGCTCGCCGTTGGCATCGGTCTGAATGCAGTAAAGCCCGGGCAACCTGCCCGGCAGACGCTGAACTCGGCTCAGGCCGATGTGCTCGTCCGCCCAGACCTGGCACATCGCGTCGCTGAAGCTGTCGTCGCCAAGGGCCGTGACGTAGTCCACCTGAGAGGCCGAGCCCAACAGACGGGACAGATACACCGCGGTGTTCAGCGTGTCGCCGCCGAAGCTCTGCTTGAGCGTGCCGTTGGCATGCTGCTGCAGCTCGATCATGCATTCGCCGATCAGCGCCACGCGCGGATGACTGTGACTCACCATCTCGCTCATTGCAGACTCCCGTCAGAAGCACGTTTCGAAGGATTCGATGACGCTCAGATCATCGCCGACCAGACAGCCCGTGCGCCATTTGTCGAAGGTCAGGCACGGGTGCGAGGTGCCGAACGAAATGATGTCCCCCACGCGCAGCTCACACCCCGGCGCCACCGCCATGAAGGCGTGCTGGTCCATGACCGCAGTGACTGTGCACGCGCTCACGTCATCGCCCTGCGCCGGCACCACGCCCGGCTTGTAACGCTTGATCGGGTTCGGCATTCCGGCGTCGAATGCGACGTCACGTTTGCCCAGCGCGATGACCGCGAAACCGGGTTCAGGCATCGACTGCACATGCGCCCAGACTTCCAGCGCCGGTTGCAGGCCTTCGCTCAGGTCGTGGCGACGGTCCAGCACGCAGCATTGCGCTTCTTTATAAATGCCGTGGTCGTGAACCACATAGCTGCCTGGGCGCAGCACGCTGAGGAAGCGCTCGCGCACCTGCTGCTTGTCGAACTCTTCCGCAATCAAGTCGTACCACGCCGAGCCCGACGCAGTGACAATCGGGCGGTCCAAGGCGAAAGCGCCCTTGTCCTGCAGCGTGACGGCCAGACGCACCAGTGATGCGGCAAACTGGCGAATGCCGCTGACCGCCTGGTCGCCATGAATCACGCCTTCGTAGCCTTCGATGCCGGTCAGTTTCAGCGCAGGTTGCGCGGCAATCGCCTCGGCCAGCGCCATCACCTCGTCCTCGCTGCGGCAGCCGCAGCGCCCGCCGACCACGCCGTACTCGATCATCACGTTCAGGTGCAGGCCTTTGGCAGCGAAGAATTCGCCGAGCGCCTTGACGTTGTCCGGGTGATCGACCATGCAATGAAAATCGAACATCGAATCGGTCAGCATCTCGGCGATGATCGCCATGTTCGGCGCGCCGACCAGCTGATTCGCCATCAACACCCGGCGAACACCGTGGGCATAGGCGGCCCGGGTCTGCACGGCGGTGGCCAGGGTCATGCCCCAGGCGCCGTGCTGCAACTGACGCTGGAACAATGCGGGGACCATGCTGGTCTTGCCATGAGGCGCCAGCTCCGCGCCGCTGTCACTGACGAATTTCTGCATCCAGCGCAGGTTGTGCTCCAGTGCCTTGTCGTGGATGACCAGCGCCGGCAGGCTCACATCCCGTACCAGTTGGTCGCCCGGTTTGGCGGCGCCCTTTTCGATTGCAGCAATGTTCATGTCTGTTCTCCGGAATTCTTGTTCGTGTCGGAATAACCAAGCGATTGATCGTTGGCCCTAATCGATGACTCGACGCGCGAGGCTGTCGGCGCAGTCGATCAGCACCCGCCGGTAGTGTTCGTAGTGCGCGCTGGCATCGGCCCGCGGGGCAACGATGCACAGGGTCGCGATACAGATGCCCTGCTTGTCCCGCACCGGCGCGGCGAAGCAATGGGTAAAGGTGTCGGCAATGCTGTTGAACGAGAAAAACCCCTCTTCGTGGGCCTTGCGGATCTCACCGATGAAGGTGTCCAGGGTCAGGCGCTCACCGCTGGGCAGAATGAAATCTTCAGGGTCGATCAGATCGATGATCTGTTGATCGCTGAGATGGCCGAGCAGCAAACGGCCCGAAGCGGTCCACGGGATGGGCGCGTCTTCGCCGATGTCGGAAGAAATGCGAAAGTGCCGGGCCCCTTCCTTCATCAGCGCGACGGTGTATTTGCGTCCGTTGAGCAGGCACATCTGCGCGGTTTCCCGGGTCTGCTCGACGATCTCGCCGAGGCTGATTTCCGCCTCACGGGTGAAGTCGAAATGGCGTAAATGCGCCTGGCCGAGAAAGTACAGCTGACGACCGAGGTAGACGTGCCCGTCCTTGCCGACCGTTTCCAGAATACGCCGCTCCAGCAGCGATCCCACCAGCTCATAGACCGTCGACTTCGGACTGCCGATGCCGCTGGCGATTTCGTTCGGCCGCAAAGGCGTGCCCTTTTCCTTGAGGAAATCGAGGATATCGAACGCCCGGTCGAGCCCGCGGGCCCGGCGTTTGATGGTGTCTTCGGTCATCGTGGCGCTTTCCATTGAGGCAGTTGTTTCTTGAAGGAGACTGGCAGTCTACCGTTAGCCCGGCGAGCAGGAACCTGTGGGCGCAAAATGATTTCGCACCCACGACGGTTCAGTGACGCCGCGCGATCCGGCACGTCGTCCTACGCCTTCTTCTTGTAGGCGATGCAATCGATCTCGACCTTGCAGTCGACCATCATGTTCGCCTGCACGCACGCGCGAGCCGGCGCGTGTTCAGGCTTGAAGTACTCGCCGAAGACCTTGTTGAAACTCCAGAAATCCCGAGGGTCTTCGAGCCAGACACCCACCCGCACGACGTCCTCGAGGCCGTAACCGGCTTCGGTGAGGATCGCCACCAGGTTCTGCATGGTCTTGTGGGTCTGCTCGACGATGCCGCCATTGATGATCTCGCCATTCTCAGCAGGCACCTGTCCGGACACGTGCAACCAGCCGTCGGCTTCGACCGCACGGGCGAATGGACGTGGCTGACCGCCACCTGCTGTGCTGCCAGCGCCGTAACGAGTAATGCTCATGAATATCTCCTTTGATTGAGCGTTAGAAACGAATGTTTTTGAGGAATTCGGCCAGTCGAGCCGACTTCGGCTGTTCGAACAGGCTCTTGGGCGGGCCCTGTTCTTCGATCCGGCCCTGGTTCATGAAGACGATCTGATCGGACACTTCATAGGCAAAGCGCATCTCGTGGGTGACCAGCAACATGGTCATGCCTTCTTCGGCCAGGCCTTTGATCACGCTGAGCACTTCACCCACCAGTTCAGGGTCGAGCGCAGACGTCACTTCATCGAACAGCATCAGACTGGGGTTCATCGCGATCGCCCGGGCAATCGCCACACGCTGCTGCTGACCGCCAGACAGCTGCCCGGGGAAATGATTGCGACGCTCCAGCAGACCCACCCTTTCAAGCCATTTCTCAGCCAGCGCCACGGCCTGATCCTTGGGCATCTTTTTGACTTTGAGCAGGCCGAGGGTGACGTTCTGCAGCGCCGTCAGGTGCGGAAACAGGTTGAACTGCTGAAACGCCATGCCGGTCATGGCGCGGTGTTGGGCGATGACCTTTTCTGGATGGCGCACGCGCTTGCCGTTGACGTCGCTGTAGCCGATGTCCTGCCCTTCAAGACGAATATGCCCGCCCTGAAACTCTTCCAGCAGGTTCACGCAGCGCAGCAGCGTGGTTTTGCCCGAGCCGCTGGAACCGATCAACGTGACGACATTGCCCTTGTTCATCTTGAGGTCGACGCCTTTGAGCACTTCGACCGGACCGTAGGATTTGTGCAGCCCTTCGATGCTCAGCAGCGCCGGGGCAGCGGTTGTGGTTTGAATCTGAGTCATGGCAAGGCCACCCGTTTTTCGATTTGCCGCCCAAGAAGCTCGATGGCGTAGTTGATGACGAAGAAGAGAAAGCCGGCGAACAGATAGAACTGCAGCGTCATGAAATTGCGCGCGATGACTTGCTGCGTGCTCAGCAGCAGCTCCGCGACACCGATCACCGACAGCAGCGTGGAAGCCTTGACGATTTCCGTGGACGAGTTGACCCAGGTCGGCAGGATTTGCCGCAACGCCTGGGGCAACAGCACGTAGCTGAGCGACTGGCTGAACGTCAGGCCAATCGCCTTGCCGGCCTCAAGCTGCCCGCGGGGAATGGCCTGCAAAGCGCCGCGCACGATCTCGGCAACGTGGGACCCGCAAAACAGCGTCAGCCCCAGCGCGCCGGCCTGGAACGCGCTGATTTGCCAGCCGAGCGCCGGCGCCATGTAGAAGCAGGCCAGCACCAGCACAAACACCGGCGTGCCGCGGATCAGGTCGACATAGCAGCGAAACGGCAGCCGCGCCCAGAGCTTCCCGTAGGTCAGGATCAGTCCGGCGAACACACCGATCAGCGTGCCGCAGACAATCGCCAGTGCGGCGCACTGAACACTGGTCATGAAGCCGGACCACAGCGCCTCGCGAGCGATCCACAACTCATGCAGCCAGGTAGGTTGTTCGTACATGTCGGCCTCCTAGCGGCGAATGGCCAGGCGCTGTTCGAGATAGCGCAACAGCATGGCGATGAGGTAACACGCGGCGACGTACAGCGCCGTGGTCACCAGCCAGGTTTCGATGACCCGGTAGCTCTCGACGTTGATCTTGCGCGCGTAATAGGTCAGCTCAGGGACAGCGATGGCAGCGGCCAGCGACGTGTCCTTGAACAGCGAGATGAAGTTGTTCGACAGCGCCGGCAGCACATTGCGCAGCATCACCGGCACGATGATGTACGCGCGCACTTGCCACTCGCCCAGCCCGATCGCCAGCCCAGCCTCACGCTGCCCCTTGTGAATGCTCAGCAGACCCGCACGGAACACTTCGGTCAGGTAAGCGCCGGCGTAGAGCGAAAGGGTGACGATGAACGAGGGAATCTTGTCCATGCGTATGCCCAGGCTCGGCAAGGCAAAGTAGATCAACAGAATCAGCACCAGGATCGGCGTGTTGCGAACCACCGTCACGTAGACCGACGCCACCAGACGCAAGGCCCGGTAGCGCGACAACATGGCAAACGCCGCCATCAGACCGATGACGCAGCCTATGGCGATGGAGATCAGGGCCAGTTCCAGCCCCAATCCAAGACCGGCGAGCAGGCTGGGAAAATCCCGCCAGACTGCCGCAAAGTTCAACTGATAATTCATGGTCAGCAGCACCTGGGACAGGAAGACACTGCGGCCTTCCCTGCCCCTTCAATGGCAGGTCGCGTTACTTGTATTCCATCGGGAAGCCGATCTGTGGCGTCGGCAGATCCACCCCGAACCACTTCTTGAAGGACTCCGCGTACGTCGGGAATTCCACGCCGGTCATGGCTTCATGCAGCGCGGTATTGACGAAGTTCAGCCAGTCCTGATCCCCGCGCTTGACGGCGCAGGCATAGGTTTGCGGGCTCCAGGCGAACGCCGGCGAGCGATAACGGCCGGGATTCTGCACCATCAGGTATTTGACCGATGACTGATCGGTGGCCGCGGCGTCGGCACGGCCCGAGTTGATCGCCTGATACATCAAATCAACGCTGTCGTACTGATCGACCTTGGCCTTGGGCAGCGCCTGATGCACCAGTTCCTCGGCGTAGACGTTCTGCAGCACCGCAACCGTGACACCGTCACCGGCGGCTTTGAGGTCGTCGATTTCCTTGTATTTGCTGTTGGCTGGCAGCAGCAGGGCAACACCTTCGCGGTAGTACGGCAGGGTGAACGCGACCTGCTGGGCGCGGCTGGCGGTCACGGTGATGAACTGACAGCTCATGTCCACTTTGTCCGTCAGCAGGTTGGGAATCCGCGCATCGGACGACTGCACGACGAACTCGACTTTGCCTGGATCGTTGAACAAGCCCTTGGCAACGATACGTGCGATGTCGATATCGAACCCCTGCAACTTGCCGTCTGCCCCCTGGAAATGCCAGGGCGCGTTGGTGCTGCCAGTCCCCACGACCAGATGACCGCGCTGCAAGACGCTGTCGAGCTTGCTGTCCGCTGCTTGCGCGGTGGAGACCGCCGTGGCCGCAGCGGCCAGGACGAGTGCAATAGCTTTCAGAAAAGAAGGTCCGCGATGCATGAGAAAAACCCCGCCGAGTGATAGTCAATTCCGCTATAGCGGAACAATGTATGTAACAACGGAATAGACAGCAGAAAGTGTGCCACACAAGACGCGACGAGTTGAAGCCGTTTAAAGCGCTGTTATTTCAACGGGCTGGCATTGGGGGAACACATTTGAATCCGACGTCGGCCTGATTCATCCCGCTACCAATTGCCACGCGATTGGGTAACAGGGCCCCATACGGGTGCGCGGTTGCGCCATGACCGCGCATGGCAGCAGCGATTCCGTTCGTCGCCCCTGCTGCACGAGACTCGGAGCAGAATGGCCTAAGCAATGACAATGACACTCCTAAGGAGGCATGAGATGACTCGCTCAAACCTGATTGGATGTTTGTTCACCGCGCTACTGGGCGCTTTGCCCTTAGCTGCATCGGCGCAAGACACCGCCGGGCCATTGGCCGGGCAGTCTTCGGGCTCGGTGCTGCCGCCTGGGGTAAATCCCTCCTCCCCGGCGGGTGGTAACGGCGGCGACGCCAACGGCTATGAAAAGCGCACGCCCACTCGCCCTGCCGACAGCGACGCGACCAGAAAGCAGGACGCGAAGGGGCAGATGCACAAGGAGTCCAGAACATCGTCCGATAAAGCGCCAGCAGGGTCCAAAAAAGCCACGCCGCCAGTGAACGGACAGTAACTGGAGCGTTCATAGCTGAAGGCCACTATTGGTTGTGCCGTCCCGGCGCGACCAGAGTGACCTATGATCTAGTCAGGAGACATGCTCTGAGTCATCAGGGGGAACATTGGCACCGTTAGTGCTTCAAAGCGATATGTGAAGCTTTTATGACAACTTCGTGACCTTGCATTAACGCTGAACATCTCACGGGTTGTACGGTGGAGGACCATCCAATGAAAGAACGAGCGACCGTCATCTGTCGGCGAGACAACCAGATACTCTATGTGCGCAAACCCAAGGCGCGCTGGACGCTGCCGGGCGGAAAAGTCGAAACCAACGAATCCCCCTCACAGGCGGCTGCCAGAGAGCTGCGTGAAGAAACCGGCTTGATTCTGGAAGAGTTGGCCTATGTGACGCGTTTCGAAGGCGGCACCGTTCTGCATCATGTGTTTGAGGTATCGGTCACGATGATCGCTACGCCGTCGCCAAAAAACGAAATCGCGGCGTGCAAATGGTTTACGGTCAAGGAACTGGGTGATCAGAAGGTCAACCCGTCTGCCAGATCGATCGTCAAAGCGTTTTTGAACAACGAAATTCCTTAACTTAAATTTTGTTGAGAGTTATTCACGTTTCTTTCACATCGTCTTCGGTAGCCTTCAATGGCTCCTCCAAGACTGACTTTTAAGCCCGCACTCCCCATCGCGGGCTTTTTCTTGCCTGCAATTTTCTGACAGGCCTCACCCCCGGCATCAGCGTGCCCTGCGCCAGGGATGCAAGAGGCTGTTGCAGGCAGATGCCAGGGATACCCAGATCAGCGCCACCGCGCCGGTCATGACACTGGCCTTGTGTTCTCGCAGAATGCCCAGTTGATCAGGCGTTGCTACGTAGGTCATGACGCCCAGAAAGACCGCGGCAACCGTGCTGGAGCATGCGGTGGTGATGATCACGACGTGCGACAGATCAGGCGTCTGACGGTGAATGCACGCACCGGCCAAATAGAAAACAATGAATAACACGCTGCAGATGACGGAGTAATCGAACTGACTCACTGACTGGCTCCGCCCTCTTCACGACTGATCCGGTTTCAATGCCTGAAAGCCGAACAGCGCGCCGAGCACTGCACCGATAGCCGAGCTGCCCAAGCCGGGAAACAGCATATTGGCGACAATGGCGGTCCCGGCGGTCAATGCGATCAGGCGCACATCCATAAGGCGGGCGGTCAACGTAGGAAAAGCAGGGTTCGAGGTGTGCTTGCGTAACATAGCGGTCTCCATCCATGAGTAATCGACACAACGGAGTCTGGTCAGTGAAGCGCTCGCTGACAATGATGGGACCGGAGAATCAGAGTTTTCCTACATCCGACTCACACCCTCGCGTTGAGCATTTCGTCGAGCCCGAGCCCTCGCCCCCCATATATCTGTAACGCCAGCTATGCGACAATGCGCGCCACTGTCCGGCACGAATCCCGCATTCATCACGCCAGCGCACCTGCTCAAGGTCGACGCTGAAGCTGTTTTTTTGTCTGCTGGTTCCACTGAAGGTGTGACACCTGCGGCTCGCCCGGCAATCCCCGACGGTATCACGCCTGCGTCGCGTCACTTCCAAGCTATTGAAAGGTAAGGTAATTGATTTCCACAGCTAACATCACCATGCAGTTCGGCGCCAAACCGCTGTTCGAGAACGTTTCGGTCAAATTCAACAACGGCAATCGCTACGGCCTCATCGGCGCCAATGGTTGTGGCAAATCCACCTTCATGAAGATTCTGGGTGGCGATCTGGAGCCGTCTGGCGGTCAGGTCATGCTCGAGCCGAACGTGCGTCTTGGCAAACTGCGTCAGGATCAGTTCGCGTACGAGGAATTCACGGTCATCGACACCGTGATCATGGGCCATGAAGAGCTCTGGAAGGTCAAGGCCGAACGCGACCGCATCTACTCGCTGCCGGAAATGAGCGAAGAAGACGGCATGGCGGTGGCCGAGCTCGAAACCGAATTCGCCGAGATGGACGGCTACACCGCCGAATCCCGTGCAGGTGAGCTGTTGCTGGGCCTGGGCATTCCACTCGAACAGCATTTCGGGCCGATGACCGAAGTCGCGCCGGGCTGGAAGCTGCGCGTTTTGCTGGCTCAGGCGCTGTTTTCCGATCCTGAAGTCCTGCTGCTCGACGAGCCGACCAACCACCTGGACATCAACACCATCCGCTGGCTGGAAACCATTCTCACGGCGCGTAACAGCACCATGATCATCATTTCCCACGACCGGCACTTTCTGAACAGCGTCTGCACGCACATGGCCGACCTGGACTACGGCGAACTGCGCCTGTTCCCGGGCAACTACGACGAGTACATGACCGCGGCGACCCAGTCCCGCGAGCAACTGCTGTCCGACAACGCCAAGAAAAAGGCCCAGATCGCCGAGCTGCAGACCTTCGTCAGCCGCTTCTCGGCCAACGCCTCGAAAGCCAAGCAGGCCACCTCCCGCGCCAAGCAGATCGACAAGATCCAGCTGGCCGAGGTCAAGCCATCGAGCCGCGTTAGCCCGTTCATTCGCTTCGAACAGACCAAGAAGCTGCACCGTCAGGCCGTGACCATCGAGCAGATGTCCAAGGGCTTCGACGGCAAGCCCCTGTTCAAGAACTTTAGCTTCACCGTTGAAGCCGGTGAGCGTGTAGCGATCATCGGCCCGAACGGTATCGGCAAGACCACTCTGCTGCGCACGCTGATGGGCGAACTGACCCCGGATTCGGGCTCGGTGAAATGGACTGAAAGCGCGGAGCTGGGCTACTACGCTCAGGACCACGCCCACGATTTCGAAGACGACGTCAGCCTGTTCGACTGGATGGGCCAGTGGACCCAGGGCGAGCAAGTCATTCGTGGCACGCTGGGCCGCATGCTGTTTTCCAACGACGAGATCCTGAAATCGGTCAAGGTCATTTCCGGTGGCGAACAGGGTCGCATGCTGTTCGGCAAGCTGATCCTGCAGAAGCCGAACGTGCTGGTGATGGACGAACCGACCAACCACCTGGACATGGAATCCATCGAGGCGCTGAACCTGGCGCTGGAGAACTATCCGGGCACGCTGATCTTCGTCAGCCATGACCGTGAATTCGTATCCTCGCTGGCCACTCGCATCATCGAGTTGAGCCCCAACGGCGTGACCGACTTCAGCGGCACCTACGATGATTACCTGCGCAGCCAGGGCGTGGTGTTCTAAACCCGCGTCGCACGCTGTCTGAACCCCGTCCTTGCGACGGGGTTTTACATGGGGCTGAATTCAGTGCAAGACAAAGTCGTTAGCCTGCTTTCATTTCTTCTCATGCCGCGCGATGATGGGGCACTCCCACCGCTCCAGCGAAGAGTCCCATGTCTGCTGCCCTGCCGCCTGATACGTCCGCTGCCAACGTCAGTTCCACGACGATAACCCTGCAAATCGTCTCTATCGTCTTTTATACTTTCATCGCGTTCCTGTGCATCGGCCTGCCCATTGCCGTCATGCCCGGCTATGTGCACGACCAGCTCGGCTTCAGTGCAGTCGTCGCCGGACTGGTGATCGGCTCCCAGTACCTGGCGACGCTGCTCAGCCGCCCGGTGGCCGGTCGAATCTGCGACACCATCGGCACCAAACGGGCGATTGTCTACGGTCTGTCCGGCATCGCGCTGAGCGGTGTCCTGACCGTCGTTGCGGTCCTGCTGCAGAGCTTCGCCGGGACCAGCCTTGTCATTCTGGTGATCGCACGTCTGATTCTGGGCGGTTCCCAAGGATTGATCGGCGTCGGCACCATCAGTTGGTGCATCGGCCAGGTCGGTGCGGAACACACCGCGCGCTCGATTTCCTGGAACGGCATCGCGTCTTACGGCGCCATTGCCATTGGCGCCCCGCTGGGCGTGCTGATGGTGGGTGCGCTGGGTTTCGTCAGCCTCGGACTGGTGCTTACCGCCCTGGCAGCCGGTGCACTGTTATTGATTCGCAACAAGCCTGCCGTGCCGGTGGTGCGCGGCGAACGCATGGCATTCTGGTCGGTGTTCGGTCGTGTCGCCCCTTACGGACTGGGCCTGACCCTGTCGTCGATCGGTTACGGCACGCTGACCACCTTCATCACGCTGTACTACGTCAACCGAGGCTGGGAAGGCGCTGCGTGGTGCCTGACGGTATTTGGCGTCTGCTTCATCGTCGCGCGGCTGTTCTTCATCAATGCGATCACCCGCTTCGGCGGCTTCCGCTCGGCCATCACCTGCATGTCGGTCGAAACGGTTGGACTGGTGCTGTTGTGGCTGGCTCCCAGTACCACCGTGGCGCTGATCGGCGCCGGATTGACCGGTTTCGGGCTTTCGCTGGTGTATCCAGCCATTGGCGTGGAGGCGATCAAGCAAGTGCCCAACAGCAGCCGCGGTGCGGGACTGGGCGCTTACGCGGTGTTCTTCGACCTGGCGCTCGCCATCGCCGGGCCACTGATGGGCGCCATCGCGCTGGGCTTGGGCTACGGCTGGATTTTCTTCTTTGCCGCGCTGCTGTCGATATTGGCCCTGGCGTTGACCGTGCTGCTGTCGCGTCGTCCTGCGGTGGACACGCGGGTCTGATCGGAGCAGCAGCGCCGGCAGAAAAAGCTGAACTGGCGACACGTGCCCCGGTCCGACGTAAACATCCCTCGCAACAGGAGCGTGCGTGTGACTCCCGACCCTGCAGGCATGAGTGCATCGTCCTCGGACCTGGCCGACGCGCCCGACGTTCATAAGCTGCGCGTTCTCACCGTCAACACACACAAAGGCTTCACGGCGCTGAATCGGCGTTTCATCCTTCCGGAATTGCGCGAAGCAGTGCGCAGTACCGGCGCCGATCTGGTGTTTCTGCAAGAAGTCCTCGGCGGCCATGACCGTCATGCGGCCCGTTACCAGGACTGGCCGGTCACCTCTCAATATGAGTTTCTTGCCGACAGCATGTGGAGCGATTTCGCGTACGGCCGCAACGCGGTCTATCCCGACGGTCACCACGGCAATGCGATTCTGTCCAAGTACCCGATCCTGCACTATCGCAACCTCGATGTATCGATCACCGGCCCTGAGCGGCGTGGTCTGCTGCATTGCGTCCTGCAGGTGCCCGGGCATGCTGAAGTGCATGCGATCTGCGTGCATCTGAGCCTGCTCGAGAGTCATCGGCAGTTGCAGCTGGATCTGCTCTGCGCGCTGCTGGATTCGCTGCCCGATCACGCGCCCGTGGTCATCGCCGGTGATTTCAATGACTGGCAATTGCGCGGCAACAAGCGTCTGGGCCGATGCGAATACCTGCACGAGGCGTTCGAACGCAACCTGGGTCGACTGGCCAAGACCTACCCCGCCCGGTTTCCGCTTCTGCGTCTGGACCGCATCTACCTGCGCAACGCCACCAGCCACGACCCCAGAATTCTGGGCACCCGGCCTTGGACGCATCTGTCCGACCACCTGCCGCTTGCCGTGGAAGTGCACATGTAATTGCGGCATCGCCCGCAAGCGACCGCTGCCGTTTGTCCGGTAAGCGGTTAATTCTTTAAACCAACGTTCGCCCGCCTCATCCCAAATAATGCGAGCCACATGACTCGCCTTACTAACAACAAGAGGTACGCAATCATGGCTAATACCGGAAAGTCGAACCCTGGCAATTTTGCAAACGATCGCCAGAAAGCCTCTGATGCAGGCAAAAAAGGCGGCCAGGCTTCGGGCGGCAGCAACGTCGCCAATGACCGGCAGAAAGCATCTGATGCAACCCGCGATGACGCGAGCAAGAAAGGTGGTTCCATGCCACAAGGCGGCGCAGGCCGTAAATCCTGATCAGCGATTGCCAGGAGAATCGAGCGAGGGCGAAAGCTCTCGCTCTTTTATTTTGGCGTGACGTCTTTGTTCACTTTGTTCAGGTGTAGAACCGGCAGCGCCGGTCCATCCCCGGAAATCACCCCAGCAGCAGCCTCTTATTCATCCCCCTCGATTAACGGCACCGTGGCATCGCGGTCAAACTGCGAGCCCGGATCTTCGTTGCCCGGATCATTGTCGACGTCGACTTCCACTTCCTCATCGTGCTCGAAAGCGCCTGGCACCGCGGCGCCGAGCCGGTCTGAAGGGGTATTTACTGTGATGTGCATGGCAGGGTCCTCATATCAGGCAGGTCGCTCGCCTGCTTTGGCGAAGCGTTGGTTCAAGGTAGAGATTAGCTCGAGCTGACAGTCCAGTGCGTTGCATCCTCCGCGAACTGCAGCTGCTCGACCCGATGGGCGATCCCGCAGGAAAGCGAGTCTTCGGCGCGGATGACTTTTTCTTCGGCCGACAGGCACCGGCCAATGTCCAGCGGGTGCGCGGCACCGTCGGTTTCACTCAGGTAAATATTCACGTAGCGCTGCAGGTCGTTGTCCAGGCTACGCAGGTATTCGCGCAGCCGAGAATGATCCACTGAGCTTTGGTTGAAGTACCAGTTCATCGGGTGAATCAGGAAACGCGAATGCGGACAGGCGATTCGCTCCTCGGCGGCGAGATAAATGACGATGCCCATGGATTCGATGTTGCCGCTGTTAAGCGCTCGAATCGGGACGTTGAGGGATTTGAGGAAGTTGTAGATGGTGAACCCCAGCGCCGTGCTGCCGCCTGCGGTGGACAGGTTCAGCAACAGGCCGGTGGCGCCTTTGCCGATGGCCTCCAGGCAACGATCACGAAAATGCTCGGTGCTGGTCTGATCGACCCCACAATGGAAATGGATGATGTGCTCACTCATCTACTGCCCTCCGCTTCCGGGAAATCACCGCGGCCTGATAGGTTGGAAGCTGCGCTGCCGCTGAAAGTTGCATGCTGCCCTCACGCCGCGCAGTCAGTCCGGGAGCGCAACGATCCGGCCCGCTCGCACCGAACTCCTGCTTCAATCAACGATCAGTACAACACACCGCGCACCGTCGATGACACTGCACGCGCGCTTTTCCATGACGCACAGAACAGGACATTTTCATGAGTCTGCACGACAAGATTATCGGCCATCTGGGCTTCGGCGCCGCGCCACTGGGCAACATGTTCCGCACCATCAGCGAAGAGGAAGCCGCCGCCACCGTGCAATCGGCGTGGGATCAAGGCATCCGCTATTTCGACACCGCACCGGTCTATGGCGCCGGCCTGTCCGAGCAGCGCCTGGGCAAGGCGCTCGCCGACCATGCGCGAGACGAATACACTCTCAGCACCAAGGTCGGCCGACTGGTTTCTGACGAACTCGACACCGCAGCCCGGAGCGGCCCGTTCAGCGAAGGCCTGAAAAACAAGATCATCACTGACTATTCGGCGGATGCGACGCTACGCTCGATCGAGGCCAGTCTGAAACGGCTGAACACTGATCGCCTGGACATCGTGTTCGTCCACGACGTCGCGCAGGACGCCCATGGTGATGAATGGATCGAGCATTTCAATGTCGCTCGCAAAGGGGCCTTCCGCACCCTCACCCGCCTGCGTGAAGAAGGCGTGATCAAGGCGTGGGGGCTGGGTGTCAACCGTGTCGAGCCGTGTGAACTGACGCTGGACCTGAGCGAAGCACAGCCCGACGGGTTCCTTCTGGCCGGCCGATATTCGCTGCTGGACCACGATCAGCCCCTGCAACGGCTGTTCGCCAAGGCTCGGGAGCACAACGCCGAGTTCGTCGTCGGCGGCCCTTACAGTTCGGGGGTGCTGGTGGGCGGCAAGCATTTCGAATACCAGGAAGCGCCACAGGCGATGCTCGACAAGGTTGCGCACATTCAGGAGATCGCCCGTCAGTATCAGGTCGACATCAAGTCAGCAGCATTGCAGTTCGTCCTCGCCAACCCGCTGGTGGCCGCCGTCATTCCGGGGGCCAGCCGCCCTTCCCGGATCGCTGAAGACGTCGCCGCCCTGCACGCCCAGGTGCCAGTAGGGTTCTGGCAGGCGATGCGCGATCAGGGCTTCATTTCGCCTCAGGCGCCGGTGCCGGCAAAAGACTGAAGACGGACCGCTTCGGCGCCATGCATTATTCGCCAGTGAATCGGTCGCCGCCGGACGGCCGACCTTGATCCCCCGCACGAGGCCTCACTGATGCGAATTCTGATCGTCAACGTCAACACCACCGAGTCCATGACCGACACCATCGCCGGGCAAGCCCGCAGCGTCGCGTCACCCGGCACTGAAATCGTCGGTCTGACCCCGCGCTTCGGCGCCGAATCGGTGGAAGGCAACTTCGAGAGCTACCTGGCCGCCATCGCCGTGATGGACCGCGTGCTGTCCTACGACCAGCCTTATGACGCGGTGATTCAGGCCGGTTATGGCGAGCATGGTCGCGAGGGGCTGCAGGAGTTGCTCGACGTGCCGGTGGTGGACATCACGGAAGCGGCCGCCAGCCTGGCGATGCTGCTGGGCCATTGTTATTCGGTGGTCACCACGCTGGATCGCACTGTGCCGTTGATCGAGGATCGCCTGAAGCTGGCCGGCGTCTTCGAGCGCTGCGCGTCAGTGCGAGCCAGCGGCATGAGTGTGCTGGAACTGGAAGAACAGCCAGACCGCGCCATTGAGGCGATCGTCGAGCAAGCCGCTGTCGCGGTGGCGCAGGACAAGGCCGAGGTGATCTGTCTGGGCTGCGGCGGCATGGCCGGTCTGGACCAGAAGATTCGCGACCGCACCGGCGTGCCCGTGGTCGATGGCGTGACTGCGGCGGTGGCGCTGGCCGAATCGCTGGTGCGCCTGGGCTTGAGCACCTCCAAGGTCAGGACGTACGCCACGCCACGGCCGAAAAAGATCGTCGGCTGGCCCATCACGAAATGAGCACACGATGATTCGCCTGCTCTCGCCGAATCGTTTAGTATCGCCGCCGCCGGTTTCCACTCGGAATTAATAGGGAATCCGCGAGCCCTCATTCGGGCTCAAACGGAACTGTCCCCGCAACTGTAGGCGCTGAGCCCTGCTCCATGTTTGCCACTGGGTTATCCCGGGAAGGCCGGATCAGGACGACGACGCGCCAGTCAGGAGACCTGCCGGCAAGCTTCACTCATTCGCCGGCGGGGTGTCCGGGAAGGACTCCCGCCTGCGCGTTTTGCGCCTGAATGCTTCGCCGCGTGAACACGCAGCGACGGGATGTGCTTTCCAGTGTCCGCCTGCCACCGACAGGTCCACTGGAGTCGCCCTACATGCCGCTGCGCCGTTTCGCCCTTCTGCTTACCGCCGTGACACTGTCCACTGCCGCGCTGGCGACTCCCGCGCCGGCAACGTCCACTCGTTATCCGCTGACCCTCGACAACTGCGGCGTGCCGCTGACGTTCACTCACGCGCCGCTCAAGGCCGTGACCATCGGCCAGGCCGCCACCGAAATGCTCTACGCCCTAGGCGTGGGCGAGCATGTCGCGGCGACCTCGTTGTGGTTCAACGCGGTACTGCCGCAGTACAAGGCAGTCAATGACGGCATCGAGCGTCTGGCCGATAACGCGCCGGGCTTCGAATCGGTGATCGCCAGACGCCCGGATTTCGTGCCGGTGCAGTTCGAGTGGATGGTCGGGCCACAGGGCGCCGTCGGCACCCGGGAGCAATTCCATGACCTGCAGATCCCGACCTATATCTTGCCGTCCGACTGCGAGGGCAAGAACAACAGCGTCGGCGCCGACGGCACGCGACTCGAGGCGTTCCGGATAGACACGCTGTACAAGAGCATTCGCCAACTGGCCGAGATTTTCGACGTGCAGGCTCGTGGCGAGCAGTTGGTGGCCGGCTATCAGACGCGGCTGGCGAAGGCCGTCGAACATGCCAGAAAGGCTGACGGCAAGCAGGTGTCGGCCGTGTTCTGGTTCTCCAGCCCTGACATCAACGTCGATCCGTATGTGGCCGGGCGCAAGGGCATTCCGGCGTTCATGCTCGACACCCTGGGCATGCGCAACGTCATCGACTCCGACGAGGAATGGCCGACAGTGGGCTGGGAAACCATCGCCCGGGCCAATCCCGACATTCTGGTCATCGCCCGCATGGATCGCCGCCGCTTTCCCGCCGACGATCACGAAAAGAAACTGGCCTTCCTGAAATCCGACCCGGTCACCCGCAACATGGCGGCGGTCAAACAGAACCGGATCGTCATCATGGACGCCAGCGCCATGGAATCCAGCGTGCGGTTGTTCGACGGCATCGAGCAACTCGGCGACGCCGTGCACCGGGTAACCGACGTTCAATGAAGCCTTCCAGTGCAGGACGATTCATCGCCCATGGCGCGTGGGTCAGCGCGGCGTTGCTGATGGCGGTGATGGCCGGGGTGGCGATCGGCGAGACGTCGATCGGTCTGCCGGTGATCGGCCAGGTGCTGGCGAACAAGCTGTGGGCCGCCGGCTATGCGGTGGACGCCATCGATGAAGGCATCATCTGGAATTACCGCCTGACCCGCGCCATTGTCGCCGCTGCCTGCGGCGCCGGTCTCGCGGTCTCGGGCGTCGTGCTGCAATCGCTGCTGCGCAACCCGCTTGCCGATCCCTATCTGCTGGGCATCTCTGCGGGCGCTTCGACCGGCGCAGTACTCGTCGCGATCATCGGCCTGGGCGCCGGGGCGATCTCATTGTCGGCCGGCGCTTTCGTCGGCGCGGTAGCGGCTTTCGCATTGGTCGCGCTGCTGGCGCGCTCGTCCCGAGGCCAGACAGCCACAGGCCAGATCATTCTCGCAGGCATCGCCGGCTCACAATTGTTCAACGCCCTGACCTCCTTCCTGATCACCAAATCGGCCAGCGCCGAGCAGGCGCGCGGCATCATGTTCTGGTTGCTCGGCAATCTGAGCGGCGTGCGCTGGGCATCGGTGACGCTGGCTGTGCCGGTGGTGCTGGCGGGTTTGCTGGTCTGTCTCTGGCACCGACGCTCGCTGGACGCCTTCACCTTCGGCGCGGATTCCGCAGCGTCGCTGGGCATTCCCGTGCGTCGGGTACAGGCGATCCTCATCGCGACGGCGGCTTTGATGACCGCCGTGATGGTGTCCATTGTCGGCTCCATCGGTTTCGTCGGCCTAGTGATTCCCCACGCAGTGCGCATGATGACGGGTGTCCGTCACGCTCGACTGGTGCCCTTGAGTGCATTGAGCGGTGCGCTGTTTCTGATTGCCGCCGACGTGCTCTCACGCACTCTGATCAAGGGCCAGGTCTTGCCCATCGGCGTGATCACCGCGTTGGTGGGTGCGCCGGTGTTTGCCCTGATCCTGCTCCGCGGAAACCGCTCACGATGAACGCGCCGCTGCCACTTGCCGAAAGCGCGCTTGCCGCGCACGACCTCAGTTATACGATCAATGGCGCGCCGCTGCTGAGCCACGTCAGCCTGTGCATCAGAAAAGGGGAAAACCTCGGCATCGTCGGGCCAAACGGTTCGGGCAAGTCAACCCTGATCAGGCTGCTGGCAGGCCTTCAGACGCCTACGGCGGGGAGTGTCTGGCTGAACGGCGAGCGGCTGACGAGCCTGACGCGGCGTGACATCGCGCAACGGCTGGCGGTGGTCGAGCAGCACGCGCAGACCAGCGATTCGATCAATGTACTGCAAGCCGTGGAACTGGGTCGTACGCCCTGGCTGTCCGCGTTGAGCCCTTGGCGAGAAGTCGACAGCCAAATCGTTGCGCAGGCCATCGCCAGCGTCAGCCTCGATCATCTGACGCAGCGAGCCTGGCAAACGCTGTCTGGAGGCGAGCAGCAACGGGTGCATATTGCCCGCGCGTTGGCTCAACGCCCCAGGGTTCTGCTGCTCGACGAGCCCACCAACCATCTGGACATCCAACAGCAGCTGTCGATTCTCAAGCTGGTTCACACCTTGCCCGTCACCACCGTGATCGCGCTGCACGATCTGAACCAGGCGCTGGCCTGCGATCGTCTGGCCGTGATGGACAAAGGCCGGCTCATCGCGGTGGGTGCGCCATTTGAAGTACTGACACCTGAACGCCTGCGCGAGACGTTCGGCGTCGTCGGTCACTGGCTCACGGACCCAATCGACAACGCGCGGATCCTGCGGCTGCGCTGCGTCTGAGCACACTCGACGCTGTCAGTTGCCCTGCTCGAACTGGCCTTTGCGCTCCATGATCATTCGCTCGCCACTTTGCTGGCGTTGCTGCTGCATCGAGTCGCTGCTGCCGTTGACCGCAGGCGAGGCAGAAGAGCCGGTGCCATTGCCGGGACGCAACGCCGGATTGGTCGTGCCGACATTGCCGTTGTTCACACCACTGGCGTTGTTGACGCCATTGGCGCCCGTGGCCGTGGTGTTATTGCTGTTGCTGCCGTTGGTATGGGTCGCGTCGGTGCCATTGACATTAATGCCATTGGTGCCGGTGGCGTTGGTATTGCTGCTGTTACTGCCATTGGTCCCGGTCGCATTGGTGTTGCTGCTGTTGGTACCGTTGGTACCGGTGGCGTTGGTGTTGCTACTGTTACTGCCGTTGGTGCCGGTCGCGTTGGTATTGCTGCTGTTGGTGCCATTAGTGCCGGTCGCGTTGGTGTTGCCGCTGTTGCTGCCATTGGTACCGGTGGCGTTGGTGTTGCCGCTGTTGGTGCCGTTCGTGCCTGTTGCGCCAGTGCGCGCGCCGGACGTGGACGAACCCGCACCGCCTGCCGCGCCTGCACCCGCACCGCCGCCACCTGTTGCGCCACCCCCTGTCGAGCCGCCTGCGCCGCCCGCGCCGATACCGGACGCCGCCAGCAGGATTGGCGCCGAGGCCGACGTCTGCGCCATGGCGCCCATCGACACTGTCGCAGCACCCACAAACAGCAGGTTGAGCCATCTTTTCCGTGAACTGATCATCGTCGTATCTCCAGAAAAACCGCGTGAGATCTTCTTTCGAGGTCAGACGCTCGCCAGCGTTCGGCCTTTTTTGTTTGCCAGTAGCCAGCTGCTGAATATTCCGCGCGATCTGCAAGAACGTACCAGACAAGTCGCTGGCGGACGCCGATAATCCGCGCTTTGAGCAGGAGTCTTTATTCGTGCAAGTGATTCACTCAGGTCGGGGCGACGCCTATCGTCGGGGCGCGCTGGCCATTCTGCCGTTGTCGCTGGCGTGCGCGCCGTGGGGTTTGCTGGCAGGATCGCTGGCCATCGACGCCGGGCTGACGCCCGCGCAAGGCCAGGGGCTGTCGGCATTCGTGTTCGCCGGCGCCGCGCAGATCGTGGCGATCGGCATGCTGAAAAGCGGCACCAGCATGCTGTCGATCCTGCTCACCACCCTGCTGCTCACCTCGCAGCATTTGCTCTACGGTCTGCACATGCGCGCGCACCTGAGTGCACTGCCGATGCGCTGGCGGGTGGGCATGGGCTTTCTGCTCACCGACGAGTTGTTTGCCATGACCAGTCACCACGACCCGCGCAGCTTCGACCGCTGGTACGCGCTGGGTGTCGGGCTGACGTTCTACCTGCTGTGGAACCTGTTCACCTGCGCCGGAATCGTGCTGGGCAACAGCATCCCGGGGTTGTCCCGGTTGGGACTGGATTTCTCCATCGCAGCGACCTTCATCGCCCTGATCACGCCGAACGTGCGCAATCTGCCGACGGCGGTGTGCGTGGCCGTTTCGCTGATGACATCGGTGCTGTTCAGTTACCTGAAAATCGAAGCGGCGCTGATTCTTTCAGGCCTGGCGGGCATGAGTGCAGGGTTCGTCTGCAAACGTTACAAGGAGATCACGCAATGACGGCGTGGCTGGTCATTCTGTTCATGAGCGCGATCCTGTTCATGAACCGCTACCTTTTTCTGGAGCCGCGGCTGCCGTTGAAGTTGAGCCGCAACGTCCGGGATTTCCTCGGCTTTGCCGTACCGGGGCTGCTGACGGCGATCTGCGCGCCGATCATCTTTCTGCCAGACGGCGAACTGACGCTGGCGCCGACCAACCCTTATCTGCTGGCCGGGCTGTTCGCAGTGGCAGTGATGATCTGGAAGAAAAACGTGCTGCTGACGCTGTTCCTCAGCATGGCGGTCTTCTACCTGCTGCGCGCGCTGCTTTGACCAACGAGTGGGTGCGGCAGTCGCCTGCCGCGCCCAGTCGCGCTCACATGCGTTGTGCCACTGTGCTGGTGTCGACGCTCGGCGCCTGATCCGGCGTGACTGACAAGGGCTCGATCTTGCCGACGATGAACAGGTAACTGAACGCGCCCAGCAAGGCGAAGGCACCTGCAGTCATGAGTGGCGCGGTGAACGAGCCATTGCCCATCACCAGCATGAACCCGGTAAACGTGGTGATGAAGATGCCCGCGGTATTGGAGGCGAAGTTCTGTATCCCGCCAATCGAGGCCACATGGGCCGGGGTTGGCGCCACGTCGGCAGGCAGGCACCAGATGCTGGCACCGGCAAACGCCAGACTGGCATACGCCAGGCTGAAAAACGCCAGCATCGCGTAGGTGTTATCGGTGAACACCGACAGCGAGATGCTCGACGACATCAACATGCCGCCCACGATGCAGGTCTTGCGCGCCGCCGTCAGGCTCCAGCCGCGACGGTAGAGCGCGTCCGAGGTCAGGCCGCCGATCCAGCCGCCGACGATCGAAGCGATGGCCGGAATGGTCCCGAGCGTGCCGAGAGACTTCAGCGAAAAACCTCGCTCGGTCACCAGATAGGTCGGGAACCAGGTGATGAAGAAGTAGATCACGAAGTTCAGGCAGAAGAACCCCAGCATCATCCCCCACAGTGTGCGGTGCCTGAACAACGACGCCCATTTGACCTTGGGCCGCGCGGCCAGCGTCGCCGCTTTTCCCGCTTCATGCTGTTCGATGGCAGCGACGGCCTGCGGCTCCTTGTAGATGAGGAACCAACCCACCACCCAGACCAGGCCGACAGCGCCGGTGATGATGAACGAGGCGCGCCAGCCCCACAGTTCGATGATCAACGCCACCAGTGGAATCGACAGTGCCGAGCCGACCCGCGAGCCGCTGTCGAAGATGCTGGTGGCAAAACCGCGTTCTTTCACATCAAACCACTGGCTGACGATCTTGGCGCAGGACGGATAGGCGCCCGCCTCGCCGACGCCGAGCATCAGGCGACAACCGAACATGCTGGCAAGGCTGCTGGCCGCCGCCGTGGCTGCGGTGAACAGCGACCACCACGCCACTGCCAGGGGCAGCGCGATCTTTGCACCGACCTTGTCGACGAACCAGCCGAACGGCATCTGCATCAGCGCGTAGGTCCAGAAAAAGCCGCTGAGCAGCAGGCCCATCTGCCCTGAGCCCAAACCGAGTTCTTTCTGGATATAAGGGGCGGCAACCGCAAGGTTGGCCCTGTCGATGTAGTTGATGGCCACCGCGAGGAAGCACAGAAAAATTACCAACCAGCGCCCTTTCTGCATGGCGAGTCCTCCTAATTATTTTTATGAGTAAGACTTCGTTGGAGCTTCAGACAGCGCTCTGGACCTGTTCCACGCGAGGTTCATCGTTGCCTGTAAAGCACAGCGTGAACCCGTGAATTGGCCTGACCAAATATCCGAATGCAGCCGATACTAGACCCGAAAAGCCGGTTATGGAAACTCGCTGAAGCAATTTTTGAGCGTTTTTATGCCGGACGGTCGACATTTGCATTATTTGGCCTGACCAATCTATGCTCGTCCACGCCCTCCTCTCCTGACGCATCGGCGGCGTTGGCGCGGAGCGCGATCGCATCGAAACTCATAACAACAAGGACTCAGCGATGAAGATGACCTTCCGTTGGTACGGGGACAGCGACCCCGTTACCTTGCAGTACATCCGCCAGATCCCCGGCATGACCGGCGTGGTGTCCGCCATCTACGACATTCCCGTGGGCGATGTCTGGCCGCTGGAAAAAATCCAGGCGCTCAAGGCCCGTGTGAATGCCCACGGCCTGGCGCTTGAAGTCATCGAAAGCGTGCCGGTGCACGAAGACATCAAGCGTGGCCTGCCCACCCGCGATCGCCTGATCGATCACTACGCGCAGACGTTGCGCAACCTCGCCGCTTGCGGGGTCAAGGTGGTCTGTTACAACTTCATGCCGGTCTTCGACTGGACTCGCTCCACGCTGGCCATGGAGTTGCCGGACGGCTCGACCACGCTGGCGTTCGACGTCGCGGTGATCGAACAGGCCAATCTTGACGACGGCATCAGCCTGCCGGGCTGGGACGTCAGTTACGAGCCGCACATCTTGCGTGCGCTGATCGAGGAATACGCGCAGGTGAGTGAAGACACCCTGCGCGAGAGGCTGGCGTATTTTCTCGAGCGGATCATTCCAGTGGCGCGCGAAGCGGGCATCAAGATGGCCCTGCACCCCGACGATCCGCCCCGCTCGATGTTCGGCATGCCGCGGGTGGTGAAGAACCGCCAGGACCTGGCCCGGATCATGGCGATGGTCGATGACCCGGCCAATGGGCTGACCCTCTGCTCAGGCTCGCTGGGCGCCGATCTGGGCAATGACATTCCGTCGCTGGTGCGCGAATTCGGCGCTCAGGGCCGCATCCACTTCGCGCATTTGCGTAACGTCAAAGTCAATGAGGCTGGCGATTTCTACGAGACGGCTCATCGCTCCGAAGACGGCTCACTGGACATGGGCGAGATCGTCAAGGCATATGTGGAAACGGGGGTCGAAGGCTATTACCGGTCCGACCACGGCCGCATGATCTGGGGCGAAACCGGCAAACCGGGTTACGGGTTGTACGACCGGGCGTTGGGCGCGGTGTACCTGAACGGGCTCTTCGAAGGGATTCGCAAGGCCATGCCGGCCCATTGACCCATGTCGCGGCAGCATCAGGGAATGACGAGCGTCTGCATGAACGCGGCGTGTCCTGAAGCGTCGGCTCAGGCCTGCTCCGAATCCATGCCGTCCAGCCAGCGCGCTTCTGATCGGCGCAGGTGTTCGCGCATGGCCGTCTGCGCGCCGATCAGGTCACGCGCCTGGACGGCTTGCAAAATCGCTTCATGCTCGGCCACGGCGATGGCCCAGGTTTCACGCGTTTCGGAATGCTCGCTGACGTGCGCCGTCAGCGGGCTGTAGCGCTCTTCGAACAACGAAGTGATGATCCGCACCAGCGTTGAATTGCCGCTCATTTTTGCCAGCCGCTGATGGAATTTCCGGTCGTCATCCAAGGCCGGAACGCCTTTCAGCGCGCCCTCGCGCATCTTGTCGATGCAGGTTTGCAGATAACGATAGTCGGCCTTGGTGCCATGCAGGCAAGCCAGCATGACGCTCTCACCTTCAATGAGCGCGCGGGCCTGCATCAGTTCTGACGGGCTTTCACCCAGCGTGCGGGTCTTGCCCTTGACGCCCAGCAGATGCTCGCAGACGTAAATGCCTGACCCCATGCGGATCTCGACGCTGCCCTCGATCTCCAGTGCGATCAGCGCCTCGCGCAATGAAGGCCGCGACACGCCGAGCAACTGCGCCAGGTCGCGTTCCGGCGGCAGGCGCGAACCGGGTTTGATGCCGTGCTTGCGAATGTGCTCGCGCAGACGATCAGCAGTTATCTGGTAAAGGCGTCGTTCGGTGGGGAGGCTTGGCGCAGTCATGAATCACGTTCCATCGGTCTGCGCCGGAGCATACCACAGGCCCGACAAGGCCCCGATAGGCAAACCAGGGCGAGCGAGATCGGCTACGAATGCAGAACTTCGAAGCCATCTGACCACAGAACCCGTACGAACGCATTTGGCGGGAACTGCTCTGTCCATCCGCCACAGCTCTACCGGCAAGACCCAAGCTTTCGTGAGCAAGCTCACTCCCACAGGGATCTGAGGCATACCCAAACTCTCCGGCCAGACCCACATCCCGTGGGAGCGAGCTTGCTCGCGATGACTGACCTCCAGCCGAAGCATCTCCACCGGACACACCGGCCAATTCGCGGGCAAGCGCGCTCCT